>DBWE01000095.1:1091-7967 GCA_002308315.1 Clostridiales bacterium UBA1246
TATAACGTATACGTTTACAGCACTCAGGGTCCCGGGGACGCTGAGCGCATAGTCGCCGAGGAAGGGGAAAAATATGACCGTGTCGTGGCATTCGGAGGCGACGGTACGCTGCATGAGGTCATCAACGGCCTCATGCGGCTGCAGTCTCCTCCCGTTTTGGGTTACATTCCCGCCGGCACGACCAACGATTTTGCCGTCGGCGTAGGTCTGCCGCGCAACATAATCCGCGCCGCCGAAACGGTAGTCGACGGACGGGCCGACCCCATAGACATAGGCTGCTTCAACGAAGAAAAGTATTTCTCCTACGTCGCTTCCTTCGGCTCGTTTACCAAGGCTTCCTACAGCGCCCCTCAGGACGCGAAAAATCTCCTCGGGTACGCCGCTTATATACTTGAGGGCCTTAAATCCCTCTCCGAGATCAAAGGCTATCATGCCGTACTGAAAACGGAAAACGCCGAATATGAGGATGATTTTATTTTCGGCGCCGTATCGAACGCCCTGTCCGTCGGGGGGCTTCTGAAGCTCAACAGTCATGAGGTCGACCTTCAGGACGGCCTGTTCGAGGTCATCATGATAAAAGAACCGAAGTCTCTTTCTCAGCTGCAGAAGCTTCTTTACGATCTTGCCGTCCACCGCTACGACTCCGAACAGATACTGTATCTCAAAAGCTCGGATATGACCGTGGAGTGCTCTGCGCTTCCGGACTGGACGGTCGACGGCGAGTACGGCGGCACTCGGAAGATCACTCATCTCGTCAACTGCAGCAGAGCTCTGAATATATTAAGGCCAACGGAGGCTGAATATGCTTAAAATAAAAGGGCTGTCCTACACCGTCAGCGACGAAAACGGCACGAAAAAGATTTTGAACGGCATTGATCTCGAAATCGATACGGGGCGTTTTGTCGTAATAACCGGCCCCAACGGCGGCGGAAAAACCACGCTCGCCAAAGCCATAATGGGAATAGTAACGCCCGATTCCGGAAGTATAGAATTCGACGGGACCGACGTCACTTCCCTTTCCGTCACCGAGCGCGCCAGGCTCGGCATAAGCTACGCGTTTCAGCATCCCCCTCGCTTCAAGGGCCTGCAGGTAACGGAGCTGCTGAGCATAGCCGCGGGAAAAAAGCTCAGCACCAACGAGTGCTGCGCCTACCTGACGAAGGTCGGCCTGTGTACCGAGGATTATCTTGACAGGGATATCGACTCCTCCCTTTCCGGAGGCGAACTCAAAAGAATAGAAATCGCTTCGATACTCGCCAGGAATTCTTCTCTCATGATATTTGACGAGCCCGAGGCCGGCATTGATCTTTGGAGCTTTTCCCGTCTTACCCAGACCTTTGAGAGCATTCACAGAAAAACCGGCAGCACGATAGTGATCATTTCTCACCAGGAGCGTATAATCCGTCTCGCCGACGAGGTCATACTCGTTGCCGGCGGAGCCGTAACCCATCGCGGAAACGCCGATACCGTCCTTCCTCATATAGGCGACCCGATAAGCTACTGCTCGGTAAAGGAGGCTTGAGACATGGCGAAGCTCAGTCAGATCGAATTGAACATGCTCAGGCAGATAGCTGACCTGCACAAGGTCCCCGAGGGCGCTTACAACATCCGCCGCAACGGAGAATCCGCCGGACGCAATTCCAGCGAAAACATCGAGATAGTCAGCAAAACGGACAAGCCGGGCATCGACATCATAATAAAGCCCGGCACGAAAAACGAAAGCGTGCACATACCCGTCATAATCAGCAAAACAGGTTACAGCGAGACCGTTTACAATGATTTTATCGTCGGCGAGGACTGCGACGTGCTTATAATCGCGGGCTGCGGAATACACAACAGCGGCTGCGATACCTCCAAGCACGACGGCGTGCATACCTTCCATGTCGGGAAGAATTCCCGCGTCAAGTACGTGGAAAAGCATTACGGCGACGGCGAGGGCACGGGCGAAAAAATAATGAACCCTCAGACTATCGTCTATCTCGACGAAGGCGCCTTCATCGAAATGGATACCACTCAGATACGCGGAGTGGACAGCACCCATCGCTATACCCGCATCGAGCTCGCCGCAGGCTCCGAAACGCTGCTGCTTGAAAAGCTGATGACCCATGACAGGCAGAAGGCCGACTCCGATATGGAAATAATACTCAACGGAGAAGACTCCCGGGCAAGGGTCGTTTCCCGCAGCGTCGCTCAGGGAGAGTCCGAACAGGTATTCCACCCCAGCGTTGTGGGAAAGGCCCGCTGCTTCGGTCACGTACAGTGCGACACCATCATCATGGACAGCGCAAAGGTCCGCTCCATCCCCGCGATAGAGTCCGACTGCGTCGACGCGCAGCTCGTTCACGAAGCCGCCATAGGACGCATAGCCGGAGATCAGCTGCTCAAGCTCATGACTCTCGGCATGTCCGAGCAGGAAGCGGAAGAGCGCATCATAAGCGGCTTTCTCAAATAAAGGTTCTTTATCGGTTAACGCACGGAACGCGGAGGCGAAAGTCTCCGCGTTGAGCTTTTCCTGCCGGACCGCACGCAGGTCTCCGCCTCCGCCGGGCTTTGAAATGATTTTATTATTATACGATAAGCTTCTTTTATCAATCATTTCATATCTGTGCAAAAATCCGTCAAAAAAGGTAAAAACAAAGCCGCGCCGCATTAGTATGCTGTCACTAATTACAGTTGATTATCGGCGTATTTTTTGGTAGAATTGTTTGCGAAAAATGATAATGGGGTATTACTGTGCCCTTTTGTCGTTTAAGTGCGCAAGTATTTGCCGTTTACCGGCACTTGTTATATTCAGCAGGAGGTAACCCATGAAACATTTCACCACCATCGAGGAGATGGAGAGCGATGCAAAAGAACTCCGAGAAATAGCCTGCAAAGCCTGTATCGACACCTGGGAAACACGCGCCGAAGCGCAGAAAAATCACTGCAAATTCGGCGAGGACGGTATATGCTGCAGAAACTGCTCAATGGGTCCCTGCCGCATCACGCCCAAGTCTCCCAAGGGCATCTGCGGCGCCGACGCGCACACCATTGCCGGCAGGAATTATCTGCGCTTTGTTGTAGGCGGCACTGCGGCTCACTCCGACCACGGCCGTGAGATATGCTATACCCTTGCCGCTGCCGATAAAGACGGCATCTACAAGATCAAGGACGAAGAAAAATGTATCCGTGTGGCAAAAGAATTCGGGATCGAGACCGAGGGCAGAGATATCTATGATATAGCCAAAGATCTTGCTCTTGTCGGTCTCAACGAATACGGCAAACCCTTCGGCACTCTCAAATTCCTCGAGAGAGCGCCTCAGGAGCGTCAGGACAAATGGAATGAGCTCGGCATTGCTCCCCGCGCGGTCGACAGAGAATGCACCGAGTCGATGCATATGACGCACGTCGGCGTCATGGCCGATCCCGCCGCGCTCGTCAGACAGGCGATGAGGACCGGTCTTGCCGACGGTTGGGGCGGCTCCATGATGGGCACTGAATTCTCCGATATCATTTTCGGCACCCCGAAGCCCGTTAAGACCGAGGCAAACCTGGCCGTTCTCTCCAAGGATATGGTCAACATCGTCGTTCACGGTCACGATCCCTCCGTTTCCGAGGCGGTCGCGGAGATAGCCGACCGCAAGGAATTCATCGACAGGGCAAAGGCCGTAGGCGCAAAGGGCATCAACATAGTCGGTCTTTGCTGCACCTCCAACGAGGTCGCCATGCGTCACGGCATCCCCATGGCAGGCAACTTCCTGCAGCAGGAAAACGCGATCCTTACCGGCGCGGTCGAGCTGATAGTCGTCGACGTACAGTGCATCTTCCCTGCCCTCGGCCCTCTCAGCAAATGCTTCCACACCAAGATGATAACCACCTCGCCCAAGGCGATGATCCCCGACAGCGAGTTTGTCCTCATCGAGCCCTCCAACGCCGAGGAAGCCGCCAAGACCATAGTGGGCATGGCAATAGACAATTTCGTGAACCGCGATCCCGACCGGGTGTTCATCCCCACTCACAAGGAAGAAGCCGTCGTCGGCTATTCCTGCGAGGCGATCATAAACGAGCTTGACGGCGTAACGAATTCCTTTGTTGAAGGCCGCGGTACCTGGAAGCCTCTTATCGACGCGATAAAGGCCGGCATCGTTCGCGGCGCCGTGGGATTCGTGGGCTGCAACAATCCCAAGGTCCGCTCCGATTACTCCCACATCAGCATGATGAAGGAGCTTATAAAGAACGACGTCATCATAGTCACAACCGGCTGCGCCGCTCAGGCGGCGGCAAAGGCCGGACTGATGAGCAAGGAAGCCCGCGATCTCTGCGGCGAGGGACTCAAGAGAGTATGCAAGCTCGTCGATATCCCGCCCGTGCTTCATATGGGCTCCTGCGTTGATATCAGCCGTATCCTCGTGCTTGTCAGCGAGGTCGCCAAGCAGTGGGGCATAAACGTGACTCAGCTCCCCGTTCTCGGCTGCGCCCCCGAATGGATGAGCGAAAAAGCCGTTTCGATAGCGAACTACGTCGTCGCGTCCGGTATCGATACATATCTCGGCATCGAGCCGCAGGTCAAGGGCTCCAGTCAGATGATGCATCTCATTACCGACGGCGCGAGAGAAATGGTCGGCGCCGGATACGTCATCGAAATGGATCCCGCGAAGCTCTGCGCCGCCATGATAGACGGCATAGAAAAGAAGCGGGCGGCCCTCAACATATAATTCTGCAAATCAAGAGGTTGATCACTTGAAGATCGCGGTCACAGGCAAAGGCGGAGTCGGCAAGACGACTGTTTCCGCCATACTCGCGGGGCTTTACGCGGACGAAGGCTGCACCGTCCTCGCGATAGACGCGGACCCCGACGCCAACTTCGGAGCCGCTCTCGGCTACTCGGACGAGGAGCTTGACTCCATCGTTCCGATCTCTGAAATGAAGGAGCTCATACGCGAGCGCACGGCGGCGGATGAATACAGCAAGGTATTCCGCCTTAATCCCAAGGTGGACGACCTGCCCGACACGCTTGCATTGAAAAAGGGCAACCTTCGCCTGCTCGTTCTGGGCACGGTCGATACCGCCGGTTCCGGCTGCGTCTGTCCGGAGCACGTGCTGCTCAAGCGTCTGCTTTCCAACATTGTCCTCCAGCGCGACGACGTCGTGATAATGGACATGGAGGCCGGCCTGGAGCATCTCGGCCGCGGCACGACCGCCGGCATGGACGGCTTTGTCGTCGTCGTGGAGCCGGGAGAGCGCAGCATGAAGACCCTTGCAAAGATCCGTGATCTCGCTTCTCAGCTCAACGTAAAAAAAATATTCGTCATAGGCAACAAACTGAGGACTCCCGAGGACGAGGCGTTTATCAGAGCCCGGGTTCCCGAAAACGAGCTGATCGGCCTGCTTCGCTTCAGCGACGTGGCCGCTCAGGCGGACCGTGAAGGAAAAGGCGTATACGATGCATGCCCCGAGCTTCGTGAGGGAGTAAAAAAAATCAAGGAAGAGATGGAGTTATAATATGGCAACGCTATTTGAAAGAGTATTCAAAGGCTCTGACGAGATGTTGGCAGAGGCTGAAAAAGCCCTTGCCGGATTTAACGACAGCGATCCTGTCAGTTATCCCGATACCGCCTACTATCTCGGCTGTCTCTATGCTTTTACGGGCAGCAAAAATCAGACCGTCGGCGAACTCAGAAAATCCATGGAATGGATACGCTCTCAGATGACCCGCGAAAAGCACACGCAGGACATTTTCACTTCCGGTATCGCCACAGCCTGTGCAGCCGAGGTCATCGAGGTCTGCAAATACATCAACAATCCCCAGCCCTATGAAGGTACTCTCTACCTCGGCAACATGTCCGACGCCGACGTGCGCGAGCTCGGCGTGCCTCTGGTAACGGGCGACATCCCCGGTTTTGTTCTGTTCATCGGCTCCGCGCCCTCCGACGAAAAGGCCGCCGAGCTTATTCGCAGCTACCAGCGCAAGAGCATTTACGTATTCCTCGTCGGCGGTATAGTCGAGCAGGCTGACCGCGCAGGTATCGCCCTGGGCCACAAAAACCGCGTCTTCCCCGTCGGCCCGACAATAACCGCCGCCGCTCACGTCGTTTCCGTCGCCGTTCGCGTTGCCCTCATATTCGGCAACGTCACCCCCGGCGATTACGAAAGCGTACGCGAATACACCTTTGACCGCGTAAACGCGGTCGTGAACGCCTTTGAGCCCGTCGACGATCTTACGGTCGCCTGCGGCGCCGGCGCCATCTCTCTCGGCTTCCCTGTCGTTACCAATGACGACAACGACATGTGGCGCGTTCCGAAGAGCCTTATAGTTCAGCCCGATATCGACAAGTTTGCCGACACCTCCGTTGAGGCCCGCGGCATCAAGCTGATCATGAGCGCGGTCGATATCCCCGTCGCCTTCGCCACCGCGTTCGAGGGCGAGATCATCCGCAAGGGCGATATGTACCTTGAAGCCGACGGCTCCAGAAAAGACTGCTTCGAGCTCGTCCGCACCGCCGATTTCGACCAGATAGAGGACGGCCGCATAACCGTGATAGGGCCCGAGGTCGACGATATTCCCGAGGGCACCAAGATCAATCTCGGCACCGTCGTCGAGGTCTGCGGCAAAAAGATGCAGTCGGACTTCGAGCCTGTTTTCGAACGCAAGTTCCACCAGTGGCTCAACTGCATCGAGGGCTGCATGCATACCGGCCAGCGCGACATGATCCGCCTGAGACTCAGCAAGAACTGTGTTGCCAGCGGCTTCAAGCTCAAGCATCTCGGCGACGTTCTTTACAATCAGATCAAAAGCGACTACGGCTCCGTCGTCGACAAGTGCCAGGTAACCATTTATACCGAGCCCGAGAAGGTCACCGAGCTGCGCAAGGTCGCAAACGAGTTTTACGACAAGCG
>DBWE01000125.1:0-3206 GCA_002308315.1 Clostridiales bacterium UBA1246
AGCTCGTTCATCCACACGGAGGAATATACGAAATAATACAGCTGCCCGAATTTGCGTATGGAAGAAGCCTCGAAAAACTCATGGTCCTCAAAGCCGGTGCCCGCGCTCGTCTTCGCGCTCGGCACGACGAATACCGGCCCCTCGAGCACGGTGAGCATATCCGGGGCCAGCAGAGTGCCCATAGCCCCGCCCTTTTCCTTTTCAAAGCGGAAGCACACCCCGCCGGTATACAGGTACGTTTTATCGCCCTCGGTCAGCACGGCGGGATCGAACTGCGGATCGTCCCCCGGCCTGTTTCCCAGCAGGGTGCCGTCCGGGTAATGCACGAAGCCGTAAAAGGAATACTCTCCCGCCGGGGTGTCGCATACGGCTGCCGAGACGGTCTTCTCATGGTCAAGGACGTAGTACAGGTAATACCTCCCGTCGGGACCCCGGGTCACGTCCGGAGCGTAAAGGCACTGCTCTCCGCCGGGATTGTTCGGGTCCTGCTCCCTGCGGTAGATCACGCCCTCGTAACGCCAGTCGGACAGGTCGTCCTCCGGGGCGGACCAGCACACGTAGTCGTTCAGGCAGTATGCCCAGCCGTTGAAAAGATCGTGAGAGCCGTAAACGTATACGCGCCCGCCGAACAGATGCGGCTCCCCGTCCGGGATGTATTCCCAGGACGGCAGATAGGGATTTACCGGCATTTTGCTCATGGCTGCCTCCTTTGACCGTATTTTTGCTCTCATAATACAATGAAGCGGCGGCTTTTACAACGCGAACGTGCAAAAAGCCTTTTCAAAAGCAAAGTTCGTCGCTTTGTCCGTTGACTTTTTCCCCGTCATTAACTATCATACTGTTATATTTTTCAAAACAGCGGGAGATACTATGAGTTCATCCGAAACCATGATAAACGACCTGACCGGAGGCAGCGTCGCGCGTACGCTCATCAAGTTCGCGTATCCCTTCGCTCTGTCCAACACGCTCCAGGTCGTATACAATCTCGTGGATATAATCATCATCGGCAGGTTCGTGGGCAGCTCCGGTCTGGCGGCGACGGCCATGGGCGGAGAGATAATGATGCTGCTGACCATGTGCTGCGTGGGCATGGCCAATTCCGGCCAGGTCATGATATCCCAGTACATCGGCCTGGGCCGCCGGGATCAGCTCAGATCGGTCATAGGCACCATGTTCACCTGCATCCTGTCGGTATCCATAGTGCTGTCGGTGATCGGCCTGCTGTTCACCGAGACCTTCGTGACCTGGGTCCGCGTGCCCGAGGAGGCCTTCAGGCAGGCGGTGGATTACGTGATAGTCTGCTTCTGCGGCACCTTCTTCATCTACGGCTACAACATCGTCAGCGCCATACTGCGCGGCATGGGCGATTCCCGCCGTCCCTTCATCTTCATAGCCGTGGCAGCCTGCGTCAATCTGGTGCTGGATATATTCTTCGTGATCGTGCTGCATATGGATACCCGCGGCGCGGCTCTCGCCACGGTCATAGGTCAGGCCGTGTCGTTCATAGTCTCGATCATTTACCTTTACAAGCGCAGAGAAGCCTTCGGCTTCGATTTCCGCCCGTCCAGCTTCGTCCCCTCGATGCGCCATCTGCGGCCCATGCTCCGCCTCGGCGCGCCCATGGCCATACAGAACGCCGCCATAAGCATATCGTTCCTGTTCATCAATTCGCTCATCAACGCGTACGGCGTGACGATCGCCGCGGTCACGGGCGTGGGCATGAAGCTGATGCAGGTGATGAGCATTTTCGGCAGCGCCGTCGGCACCGCGGGCTCGACCATGATAGGGCAGAACTTCGGCGCGGGCAAGACGGACCGCTGCAGACGCATAGTCCACGTAGCCCTGGCCTGCTGCCTGAGCGCCTGCGTGGTGCTTACGCTGATCTACAATCTTTTCCCCCACGCGGTGTTCGGGCTGTTCTCAAAAGATCCCGAGGTGCTGTCCTTCGCGCCGCAGTATATGCTGATAATAGCCTTCTATTTCCTCTCGTTCGCGTTCATGTCCCCCTACACCGCGCTGATAAACGGTATAGGCTTTGCCGGGCTCAGCCTCGTAATAGCCCTGCTGGACGGCGTGGTCAGCCGCGTCGGCCTGTCGCTGCTTTTCGGCAAAGCGCTGAACATGGGCTATTTCGGCATATGGCTCGGCAGCGCGCTGGCCGGTTTTTCCACGGCCCTTGTCGCCATGCTGTATTTCTATTCCGGAAGCTGGAAAAAACGCAATCTGCTCGTAAAATGACCGTTTGCCTAAACACGCAAAGCGTGCTATAATAATGTTCTGCCCCGCCGGGCTCCGATCACACATACAGACAGGAGAGCTTTCCATGGACAAAGAAGAGTACAAGCAGTTCTATACCGGCGTATACCGCCATTCTCTGGCTCACATCCTTGCCAAGGCCGTCATCGAGATCTTCGGGAAGGAAAACGTCCGGTACGCCATCGGCCCGCAGATAGCCGACGGCTTCTACTATGATTTTCTCCTCCCGAGAAATCTCACCAACGACGATTTCGAGCTCATCGAGGGCAAGATGCGTGACATCCTCAAAAGGAAGGAAAGCTGGACCGTAAAGGAGCTGAGCCGCAGCGAGGCTCTCGCGCTTTTCGAAGGGCAGAAATACAAGACCGAGCTCATCCTCGATCTTCCCGAGGACGAAAAGCTGACCGTGTATTACACCGGCGACGATTTCGTCGATCTCTGCCGCGGACCTCACGTGTCCTCCTCCCAGGAGCTGCTCGGCGCCGCCTTCAAGATCAGATCCGTCTCCGGCGCGTACTGGCGCGGAGACGAGCACAACGATCAGCTTCAGCGCATATACGTATACGCCTTTGAAAACAAGCAGGCCCTCAGCGAGCATCTCAAGCTTATAGCCGAGGCCCAGGCGAGGGACCACAAGAAGCTCGGCCCTCAGCTGGAGCTGTTCATGTTCGACGAGACCGCTCCGGGCATGCCCTACTGGCTCCCCAGAGGCTGGAAGCTTTACAACGCCCTGCTGGATTTCTGGCGCGGCATACACGAGGCGCACGGATATCAGGAGATCTCCGCGCCCGTCATCAACAACAAGCAGCTTTGGGTGACCTCCGGTCACTGGGGCCATTACCGCGACAACATGTTCCTCGTTCCGGGCTATGAGACCGGCGAGGACGGCAAACGGAGCTATGACGACGAAAGCGCCTCCACCTACGCCGCCAAGCCCATGAACTGCCCCA
>DBWE01000125.1:3313-3458 GCA_002308315.1 Clostridiales bacterium UBA1246
GAATTCCGTCAGGACGACGCGCACATTTTCGTTACCGAGGATCAGATAGCCTCCGAGATCGGCGATATCATGACCATCGCCACCGAGATATACAGCATTTTCGGGCTCAGCTACCGCGTGGAGCTGTCCACGAGGCCCGACGACT
>DBWE01000144.1:0-1110 GCA_002308315.1 Clostridiales bacterium UBA1246
GAGCATATACAGGCCGCCTTCCGCGGCGGCGCCGCAGCGCCGCGCTCTGCGCACCATACACGTGGTCAGAGGATTGTATACCGCGTCCGCCGCGGCCTCCAGCCTCCGGAAACGCTCCGGCTCTACGGCCGNNGGAGTCAACATCGGGGTACATGCCCGCGGGGGTCGCGTTGATCAGGATCTCCGCTCCGGAGTAAAGGCCGTACGCCGTTTCGTAGCTCACCGCGCCGTTTCGTCCGCTTCGGCTCAGTCTGACCGTCTTCGCCGCGCCGAGACGGCGCGCCGCCTCGGCGGNNGCGGCCGATAACGACGTTCCGCCGCTGCCCGCTATGAGGACCGTCTTTCCCTTGATATCCGCGTCCATGTGCCGCAGCAGCGCCTCCATCCCGCCGATATCCGTATTATGGCCTATGAGCTTATCTCCGCGTTTTACCACCGTATTCACGGCTCCGACGGCCCTCGCGCCGTCGCTCAGCTCGTCCAGAAAGGGGATCACGGCCTGCTTGTACGGTATCGTTACGTTCAGCCCGTCGAAATCCCGGGCCTTCATAAAAGCGGCGAGTCCGTCGGGCGCCAGCTCCTTAAGTCCGTATTCATACAGCCCGAGCTTGGCGTGGAGCTCCTCGGAAAAGCTGTGGGCGAGCTTTTCGCCTATCAGTACGCAGCGCATTTGCCGCCTCCGAGCCAGTCCGTTCCGTATCTCAGGGCGAGAGCGTCGCACAGCGCAAGCGCCGCGGCGCAGTCCGTCACCGCGCGGACGCGGTGGATTATCGCCGGATCGTGGCGTCCCTTCAGCGTGACAGTCGCGTCTTCGCCCCTTACAAGGTCCACCGTCGCCTGAGTTTTGAATATCGACGGCGTAGGCTTTACGGCGCAGCGGAACGTCACGGGCATACCGTTGGAAATGCCTCCGTTCACGCCGCCGTTGTTGTTGGTGCGGGTGCGGACCCTGCCGTCTTCGAAATACATTTCGTCGTTGTATTCGCTGCCGCGGGCGTCGGCAAGGTCGAAGCCGCCCCCGAACTGTACTCCCTTTATCCCCGGCACGGAGAACAGCATATGCGCCAGACTCCCCTCAAGGGTATCGAACCAGGGCTCGCCCACGCCGGC
>DBWE01000144.1:1118-1297 GCA_002308315.1 Clostridiales bacterium UBA1246
GTTTCCAGTATGCCGCCCACGCTGTCCCCGTCCGCCGCCGCCGCGGATATCGCCCGGCGCATCCTCTCGCCCGCCTCCGGGTCGAGGGCGGCGAAGCTCAAATGCTCCAGCGCCTCGATATCCGCGTCCGGATCCGAAAAAGGACGGTCGTCCACGCCGCCGCAGCGGGCTATATGCGT
>DBWE01000144.1:1350-3449 GCA_002308315.1 Clostridiales bacterium UBA1246
CGCCGCCGTCACGCGCCCGGAAAAATGGCCGCCTCCTCTGTGATCCTCAAAGCCGTGATACTTTTCAAAGGCGGTATAGTCGGCGTGGCCCGGTCTCGCCAGAGCCCGGCCGCGCTCGTAATCGCCGCTGTCGACGTCCTCGTTGGGGATGACCACGCATATCGGCGAGCCGGTGGTGCGGCCTTTGAAAACGCCGCTGAGTATGCTGAAAGCGTCCTTCTCTCTCCGCGGGGTGGATATGTCGCCCCGGGGAGCGCGCAGGCGCAGACGATGCGCGATATATTCCCCGTCCACCGCTATGCCGGGGGCCATGCCGTCCAGCACCGCGCCCACGGCGGGGCCGTGGCTCTCGCCGAAGAGGGTGATCGTCACGCTCGTTCCGAAGCTGTTTTTCACTTCTCCACCGCCGTTTCTCCGCCGCTCTCTCCGGCGGCGGGCATAAGGCCGCGCTGATAGCTCTTGCTGAGCTCGACGGTGTTTTCGAGAAAACGCAGGTAATACGGCCTGAGCCCGGCGTCGTCTATCAGCGCGCAGAGTCTTTCCTCCATGAGCCTTTCCCGCTCCCTGTCCTCCGTCGGCAGTCCGTGCGCGAGCTTGTACGCCGCTATTTCCCGGACCGCCTCCATGCGCCGGACGAACAGCCTCGCCATTTCCCCGTCAACGGCGTCTATCGCTTCTCTTGCCTCGTTCAGATCCATCATATATCCTCACAGTATTACTTCCATACCGGTCTTCTGCGGGATCATGCCGCATTTCTCGTAAAAGCTTTTTGCGCCCGGGTTGCATTCCCATACGTTCAGTGTTACGTTGTAGCAGCCCCGTTCCCTGGCGAAGCTCAGCACATGCTCGTACAGGCCGCGGCCCACGCCCTTCCCGCGAAGATGCTCGAACACGCAGATATCGTCTATGTACAGCGTTTTTATATCGGTCAGCAAATTGTCGTTCACGAACTGTTTGAAGACGCAGAAGGCGTGAGCCTCCACTTCGCCGTCGCCGCCGACGCTGACGAAAACGGGAGTCTCCTCGTTTTTTATGATCTCCGCGAGCTGCTCCGGAGTATACTTCACCGTCGGGCCCTTGAAAATATCCGGCCGCCCCGTATGGTGGACCATGTTCACCTGCACAAGCAGCCTGCTTATGGCGGGTATGTCCTCCGCCCGCGCTCTTCTTACGACGCTCATTTTACGGCCTCCCGAAAAAAAGGCCCTGTCCGAAAACAGGGCCGATATGTTTGTCACGATCTCAAATCAAAAATACCACCGTTTTCCCCGCAAGTCAATAAAAACGCTCTTTCCCGTCCGGGCGGCGTCCGGCCGGAACGCGCCGGCCTCTTTCAAAAAACGAAAAAAAGTTTAAATTCCCTATTGACAAGTGAAATCGGCGGGAGTATAATCGCCCCAAATTCCGATACATCATTACAGTAAATTATCTTGATGAAAGGACTACGGACGGTCTGATGAAAAACACTCGGCGCATCGCTCGTTACTGGTGGTTTTTCTTTAGCTTTACCGGGACAGCCGGTAAGGTCGATTTGCGATGCGTTGATACATGACAGACCGATTTGGTTCATGAATTGGATGCGGAGCTGATTGACCGGCCCCGCATCTTTTTTATTGCCGCTGAGACAAGCGGCCGGCAAACAGGAAAGGAGACGAAACGAATGTTTATATTCTCCCGGATCTGGCGCTTCGGCGCCCGAATGAAATGACGACCGAAAACACAGACGACGAACGACGGAAAACAACAAAAAAATTACGGAAAAGGAGAACGAACATGGAAAAGATACCCTACAAAATATATCTCACGGAAGAAGAGATGCCCAAAGCATGGTACAATCTTCGCGCCGACATGAAGACCAAGCCCGCTCCCCTGCTCAACCCCGGCACCCTGCAGCCCATGAAGGCCGAAGAGCTCGAGCCCGTTTTCTGCAGCGAGCTGGTAAAACAGGAGCTCGATAACGATACGGCGTATTTTGAGATACCCGAAGAGGTCTATGATTTTTACAAGATGTACCGTCCCTCCCCGCTGGTCAGGGCCTACTTCCTTGAAAAAGCCCTGAAGACTCCCGCGAAGATCTACTATAAGTTCGAGGGCAACAA
>DBWE01000008.1:0-2257 GCA_002308315.1 Clostridiales bacterium UBA1246
TAGGCGGCATGGTATACACCATGACCATCTCCGGGACCGTGTGGAACCACACCGGTCTTTCGGGCGAAGGCTGGGTAGCCGTGGCTCTGGTAATATTCTGCCTGTGGAAGCCGATCAACAGCCTCTGGGGCTCCGTGCTCTTCGGCGCGCTGCTGATACTCTACATAAGGCTGCCGATAGCCTTCATTCCCACGCAGATCTACAAGGTGGTACCGTACATAGTTACAGCGCTGGTGCTGATAATGGTATCCATTCGCCAGAGGCGCGAGGATCAGCCCCCGGCGGCGCTGGGCACGGCGTTCTTCCGCGAAGACAGATAGCGGCGCGTAAGACGGTGTAAGATCGGAGCAGTCTTGAGCAGACCGACTAAAGAAAAAAAAGGCGTCCTCGTATGCGGGGCCTACGGGCTCGGCAATTCCGGGGACGAAGCGATACTGGAGGCTGTCCTCTCCCAGATAAGGGAGACGGACAGCTCGGTACCCATCACCGTAATCTCCAGGGATCCACGCCGGACAGCGGAGCTTCACAAGGTCCGTTCTGTCTGGTCTTTTAATGTTTTCGGACTTATCCGCGCGTTCAGGAGGAGCGGTCTTTTCCTGAGCGGCGGCGGAAGCCTGATCCAGGACGTTACCAGCCGCAGGAGCCTGCTGTATTATCTCTGGACTATAAGGCAGGCGAAGCGTTCCGGCTGCAGCGTAGTAATGTACGGCTGCGGCATAGGCCCGGTGAACTACCCCTCCGACCGCCGGCTCGCCGCGAGGATAATAAACAAATACGTCGACGCGATCACCCTCAGGGAGGACGGCTCTCTGGAGGAGCTCAAAAGCATGGGCGTGACGGGGCCGGAGATATTTCTCGCGGCCGATCCCGCTCTGACGCTGACCCCGGCTCCCGCGGAGAGCATAGACAGCACTCTGCTGAAGGCGGGGACAGACCCCTCGGGAAACTACGTATGCTTCGCGCTGAGGCCCTGGCCCGGCTTTTCCGAGCGCGCCGCCGACATCGCGGCGGCGGCGGACGAGCTGTACTTTACCGACGGGCTCACGCCGGTGTTCCTGTCGATAGACCGCATCAAGGACGGAGCCGCGGCGGCGGAGGTCACGCGGAGGATGAAAGCGCCTTACAGGCTTCTCGACGGGAGCTATGAGGCAGGCACGGTCATAGGGATAATGTCCCGCATGCGCGCGGTGGTGTCCATGCGCCTGCACGCGCTCATATTCGCCGCGGGCCACGGGGTGCCGCTGATAGGCGTGGTGTACGACCCCAAGGTCAGCGCCTTTTTGCGGTATATAGGCAGGGAGTACTATACCGAGCTCGAAAACGCCTCCTGCGCCCGCCTGCTGGAGCTGGTGCGCGGCTGCATAGCCGAAAACTCCGGCAGCACCCAGCGCCTTGCCGTGGAAAAGCTCAGGGACATGGAGAAGGTAAACAGGGACGTGCTCAAAAAATACATGAGCTGACGGTGAAAAAACAAGAAACAAATTAAAATATAAAAGAAAAGAGGAGAAGCGATGAAAGTCCATGAGTTCAAGCTCAACGAAAGCGGCTCGTCCAGGCTGGTGGTCACGGTGATAAACGTGCCCCCGATGATGCAGAAGACGCCCGCGCTCATCCACGTGCCGGGCGGCGGCTTCATGGCCTGCAGCGAGTCCGACGGCGTGAACCTCGCGGCCAGACTCACGGCGAGAGGCTTCGGCGTGACCTGTACCTACCTTTATCCCGTGGGCAGGGACTACCGTTTCCCGCAGGTGACGGTCGACCTGATGCGCTGCATCAAGATCCTGCGCGACCACGCCGCGGAATGGGGCGTGGATCCCAAAAAGATAGTCATCTCCGGCAACTCCGCCGGCGCGTTCATCTGCATGACCGCGGGCAACCTGTGGAACCGTGAGGACCTCATGGCCGCCGCGGGCTGCACCGGCGACGAGGGCAGGCCCGACGCCATGATACTCGGCTTCGGCCCCATGTACTGCGGCCAGCAGGACGACGACGGCATCACCTACGTGCCCAACGGCGACCTTGTGGGCGAGCAGACCTCGCCCGCGTTTTTCCACCATGCCCGCCTCGATACGCTGGTGTCCGTATATCAGACCATAGCGATGATAGACGCCATGGAGAAGAACGGCCGCCCCTACGGCGTGTATATCTCCTCCAACGGCGGTCACGGCGAGACCGGCGGCACCGCGAGGCTGAAGGCGGCCGACGGCACGGTCGGCCCCTGCCTTGACGACTGGTTCGAGGGCTGCTGGAACTTCCT
>DBWE01000008.1:2421-3059 GCA_002308315.1 Clostridiales bacterium UBA1246
GGGCAGCGAGCCCAACGGCCCCGGCGACATGCCCTTCGGCCGGGCCGACAATATCCATATGCCCTTCAACGTGGCCTATAAGGACAAGGATTTCAAGACGTACAAATAATGAGTTTAACAGACGGGCCCGGGCGGAAAATCCGCCCGGGCTCAAATCGTCGTTCGTCAATGGCCGCGGTTCGATCGCTCTGTCTCCCACAGTTCATCTATGGTATTGAAGTTGTTTGGGAACCAATAAACGGAATTCTTTTTATACGTGNNTTCTCTCCCGATAATCGCCGCCATTTCACCAGCTTATAAGTAAGGGCAGAATATTCTCTCGTTCCGCCGTCCTTATATACTCCCGTTGGGATCGGCACAAACAGAATGAAAACGAGAATGACAAGAACAGTGACGGTGATCTTTGTTTTCTTTTTCATTGTACGTACCTCCGTATCGTTTCAGACGGNNTTTTCCGCCCGAATTGTTCCTTGCTTTTTAACAGGATAAACCACCGCGAAAATGCGAAAAAAGTCGAACGACATAATTCAAAAAGCATTGACACGCGAATATAAAACGGGTAATATAATATGGCAGACAAGATGTACAGGCGGGGAGAGTCAGATGAATATTACCGTATACGGAGATTCGATCCTGAA
>DBWE01000053.1 GCA_002308315.1 Clostridiales bacterium UBA1246
GAGGACGCCCGCGGCGACCGCTCGCCGGGAGAATTCTATCAGCTCGATATGGAGATGGCCTTCGCCACTCAGGACGACGTATTCGCCGTTCTCGAGGACGTGCTGCCTCCGATATTCGCCGAATACGGCACATACGACGTCGCCTCCTCCGCGCCCTTCCGCCGCATCTCCTACAACGACGCGATGGAGAAATACGGCTCGGACAAGCCCGACCTGCGCATAGACCTCACGGTGGAGGACATAAGCGAGCTCGTGCAGGGCTGCGGCTTCGAGCCCTTCGAGGGCAAGACCGTCAAGGCGGTGCGCGTATCCGGCTGCGGCCTTACCCGCAAGCAGATCGACAAGCTCTGCGCCGACGTCGCCGTCCAGGCGGGCAGAACGCCCTATTGGCTCCGCACGGACGAAACGGGCGCTTTCACGGGCGGGGTGAGCAAGTTCTTCGCCGGCCGGGAGGACGCGCTGCGCTCCCTGCTGGACCTCAGCCCCGAGTGTCTGGTCCTCATCTCCGCCGGCACCCGCGCCGAGGCTCAGAAGACCGCCGGCGTCATGCTCAAGCTTGCCGGCGCGGCGGTGCCCGGACACATGGACGCCGAGCGCTACGAATTCTGCTGGATAGTGGATTTCCCCATGTTCGAGATAGGCGAGGAGTCCGGCCAGCTCGAGTTCTGCCATAACCCCTTCTCCATGCCCAACGGCGGCCTCGAAATACTGCTCAAGGCGGAGCGCGGAGAGATAGACCCCCTCGACATTTACGCCTATCAGTACGACCTGGTCTGCAACGGCGTCGAGCTTTCCTCCGGCGCCGTGAGGAACCACGATCCCGATATAATGGTCAAGGCCTTCGAAATGGTCCGCCTCGGCGAGGAGGACGTGAAGGCCCGCTTCCCCGCCATGTACAACGCTTTCTGCTACGGCGCTCCGCCTCACGCGGGCATAGCTCCGGGCGTTGACCGCATGGTGATGCTCCTGGCGGGCGAAAGCTCCATCCGCGAGGTCATACCCTTCCCCATGAACAAGAACGCTCAGGACCTGCTCATGGGCGCGCCCTCCGCGGTGGAACAGAAGCAGCTCGACGAGCTCAATATCACCGTCCGCCCGGTCGGGCCCGACGCCTGATCCCCCGAAACGTTCTCACATCGGGGCTGTTGCAGATTTTGCAATGGCCCCCGTTTCTCTTTTTTCAAGCCCCGTACAGGAGAAGAAAATGATCATCGACATGCATACGCATTGCTTTCCCGACCGCATCGCCGCTAAGGCCGTGGCCGGGCTCAGCACGGCGGCGGGCGGCATAGAGCCGCATACCGACGGCACTCTCGGCGGCCTGGCCTCCTTCATGCACGCGCAGGGCGTGGACCGCTTCGCCGTGCTCAACATAGCCACCAACGAGCATCAGATGCGCGCGGTAAACGATTTCGCCGCGGAGATGAACGAGCGGGACGACGTGATCGCCTTCGGCTCGGTCTATCCCCGGGCGAAAAACGCCCTTGACGAGCTCGACCGCATAAAGGCCCTGGGGCTGAAGGGCGTGAAATTCCATTTTGACTATCAGGGCGTCGCCGTCGACGACGAGCTCATGCGCCCCATCTACCGCAGGATAGCCGAGCTCGGGCTGATAATAATGATACACGCCGGCTTCGACTTCGGCTTTGCCCCGCCGTACATGGCCATGCCCGATATGATCGCCCGCGCGCTGCGCCGGGTCGACTCGCCCTTCATAGCCTCACACTGGGGCGGGCTTTCCTGCGCGGAGGGCGTTCTGGACAAGCTCTGCGGTCTGCCGCAGCTGTATATAGACACTTCCTTCGGGTACGGAGCCATAGCGCGGCCCACCGCGGCGAAGATAATCGAAAAGCACGGAGTCGACAGGATACTCTTCGGCTCCGACTGTCCCTGGCATTCCCCGGCGCAGGAGCTGCGTCTGCTCGGTTCTCTCGGGCTGTCCGAAAGCGAGACGTCCGCGATATGCTCCGGCAACGCGGCAGCGCTCCTCAGTATGATCACGGAGTTGAAAGCATGAAAAAGACGATCACGGCGGTTTTTCTTTTCTTATTGCTCGCGGTGCTGCTTTCCCTGTCCGCCTCCGCGGACGGCGGGCTCGACAATTTCGTCGTCGGGCCGTTCAGCGCCTATGAGGTATTCGACGACGTCGAGCCCACCGCCTGGTATCACGACAGCGTTTCCGCCGTATGCTCTCTCGGCCTGATGATAGGCTCCGACGACGGCGGCTTTGACCCGGACGGCAGCATCACCGTCGCCCAGATCGCGGCCATAGCGGCCAGGCTGAACGCCGTATATTCCGGCGGAAGCGCGGACTTCGAGCAGACGGATCCCTGGTACGGCGTATATTTCGACCGTCTGCGCAGCGTCGGCGTTTCCCTGCCGGACGCGCTCGAGCCGAACGGGTACGCGACGAGACGCCTGGTAGCGACGATCCTCGCCGACTCTCTTCCCGCCGAGGCGTTTGGGGAGATAAACCGCGTCGAAAACGGGATGATACCGGACGTGAAGCTCTCCGACGAGGGCGCGGAGGAAATATATCTGCTCTACCGCGCCGGGGTGCTTACCGGCAGCGACGCGGCGGGCAGCTTCGAGCCGGACAGTTTCATACGCCGCTGCGACGTCGCGGCGCTGCTCGCCCGCGTGGTTTCGGCGCCCATGCGCCGCAGTCTGACTCTGACCGCGCCTCCCTATCCCGAGGTAAAAGTGATACCCGCATCGGACGACGGCGTTTTTTCCTCCTCCGCGATGCTCGGCAATTCCCTCGTCCAGGGCATGCAGCTGTATTCCGGCATGGAATACATGAGCTTTTTCGCCTATCAAAGCACCACCGTCCTGTCCCCGAACGGCTACGACTCTTCCCGCTGCTTCGACCGCCTGCTGAAGGAGCGCTTTGACAGAGTGTACATAGAATACGGCATAAACGAGATATATCTGACCGAGGAGAAATTCACCGCGGCCTATTCGGACGTCATCGACGCCGTCCGCGCCGCCATGCCGGACGCCGAGATATACGTCATGGCCCTCACCCCCGTGACGGCCTCCGTCAGCGGAGGCGGCTATTTCACCATGTCGAAGATACGTTCCTTCAACGGCGCTCTGTACGAAATGTGCCGCGAGAAGGAGTGCCGCTATCTCGACTGCTGCGAGCCTCTGTGCGGCGCGGACGGTTATCTGCCCTCCGCCTACGCGGGCTGGGACGGCTCGCCCCATCTGTCCGCCGACGGATACCGCGCCTGGGCCGACGTCATACGCACCCACGGGAGCTGATCCAGAAAAATGAGTCAACGGGGACGGTTCTCGTTGACTCATTTTTGCGTCTTTTTACAAACCGCGAGCCCAACAAAGTCAACGGGGACGGTTCTCGTTGACTCTTATCTCTTCACTCTTATCTCTTCACTCTTATCTCTTCACTCTTATCTCTTCACTCTTATCTCTTCACTCTTAACTCTTCACTCTTATCTCTTCACTCTTAACTCTTCACTCTTATCTGAAAA
>DBWE01000080.1:0-144 GCA_002308315.1 Clostridiales bacterium UBA1246
TTGTGCCTTAGGCCGAGCGGTGAGGAGAAGTAAGGCTGGTGGTAAGTCAGCGTTTTTCATCGTTTGTGATCGGCACAAAAAAGAAGTGGTTGGAAAGCATTGCGACTCTCCAACCACTTTTATTCTCGTGTGTTATCAGCTTCA
>DBWE01000080.1:217-778 GCA_002308315.1 Clostridiales bacterium UBA1246
TACGTGTGGATGCAATGCTTGACAATAGCATATAGCTATCGCATTCAAGGCACCGTGCGCCCAGAATGTTCCATCCTGCTAATATGTCGAATTTTTGTCTCTGCATTGCTGCTGTTATTAGATTGTCATTTTGAAATCGGCTGCGAAGATATACAATTTTCACGAACCGACAATGGCTTTTTGCCATTATTTTTCAAGCGGTTTTTCATTATACACTTTGTGTATAAAATAGATGAAAAACGCAAAAATAATAGTCACTCCGCGATTACGCATTGACTTTCATTGTTTGATTTTCTATCTTTGCGGCATTGTTCATCATCATCATTATTTATTATGCCAACAACAATGCCACAGTGCACTCCTCCGCTTGCCCGTGATCGTTATGAGCGTGCCCTTGCAGGTTACCGCCGTCACATATCCGGCTCTTCCCATTGCACGCTCCGTTCTTACTGCCGTGCCAATCATGTCAATTATGAGGGCATGAGGAAGTGGATGTACTCCTCAGGCATGAGCGTGAAGTCGCTCAAGCAGGAGAGTGCCGTTGCCGCCGCCACGTTAAGC
>DBWE01000080.1:831-1180 GCA_002308315.1 Clostridiales bacterium UBA1246
TTCTCTCCGGCGTATCGCTGACTTTCCCCGACGGCACGGTGCTTGCCGTCCGCAGGTGCAGCCCTGAGGCGCTCGTGGAGCTGGTCACCCGCTACAGGAAGGAGGTCGTCCCATGTTCTCGCTGACCGAAAGCCACCGCTTCTTCCTCTGCCAGCACTATGTTGACATGCGCAAGGGCATCGACAGCCTGTGCTCCGTGGTGCGCTCCGACATGGGCATGCACCCGCTAACGGGTGACGTTTTCCTGTTTTTCCCCCGCCACCGCCGTTCCGTGAAGGTCCTGCGCTGGGACGGCGACGGCTTCATCCTCTACCACAAGCGGCTTGAGCGCGGGACGTTTGAGATACCG
>DBWE01000080.1:1225-3975 GCA_002308315.1 Clostridiales bacterium UBA1246
GTTTCGCTCCGCTCGGCGAGATATCGCAACAGGATGAGAATCGGCTTTTCGTAAGTTTTACAAACCGCTGAAAACCAATAAATTAACTATAAAAATAATCTGAAAAATCCTTTGTCGTTTCCTGTGTTTTCCCTATCTTTGGCAACGGAAATGACAAAGGACCAGATCATAGACATGCTCATGGCGCAGCTCGACGCGCTCACCCGGCAGCTCGAGGAGTCCAACCGGCAGAACTCCGTGCTCACCTCGCAGGTGGCCGCCCTCACTGCCGAGGTGGCTGCCTTGCGCGCCGCCCTTGAGGGCAAGGAGGCCGAAGCCGAGAGGCAGAAAGCCGTCAACCGGGGACTGTCGGCCATCATCGGGAAGGGGTCGGAGCGCCAGGCATCTCCGCCGCTCACCGCAGAGGAGCGCGGTGCGCTTGAGAAGGCGCGCGCCGCCGCCCGGAAGGCCCGGGGCAACAACGGCTCCCGCAGGAGCCCGCATGCCGAGGTGGAGGAGGTGGAGAGGGTCGAAGTGTATCCCGACGACCCTCTGTTCGACAGCTTCTCCGCCCGCGAGGTCGGCGTCCGCGAGGCCGTCCGCTACGTCTACGAGAGGGCGAGGGTGCGCAAGATCGTCTACCGCATCCACGTATACAGCCAGGACGGCACCATATACGAGGGCGCCACGCCGCCGTCGGCCTTCCTCAACTCCAGCTACGACGCCACGCTGGTGGCCGAGCTGCTGCGCCTGCGCTTCGGCCTGTCGCTGCCCGTGGAGCGCATCGCCGGCATGTTCCGCGAGCAGGGGTTCGAGCTCGGGAGGCAGACCGCCCACGGGCTCATCGCCAGGGCCTCCGCCCTGATGGAGAGGATGCGCGGGGCCATCAGGCAGGCGGTCCTCTCCTCCGACTACGCCAGGGCCGACGAGACCTACCACCGCGTGCTGCTCGCCTCGTCGGGAGGGACGGGCTCGAGGAAGGGATACGTCTGGTCGGTCGTCGGTGCGGGCGGGAGGCTCATGTACGTCATCTACGACGGGGGCTCCAGGAGACAGGAGGTCATCACCGGGGAGATGGGCGCCTTCAGGGGCACGCTCCAGAGCGACGCCTACCGCGCCTACCGTACGCTGCAGGGCGACGGGTTCCCTGACATCACGCGCATCGCCTGTCTCCAGCACGTCAAGAGGAAGTTCCGCGACGCCATGGACTCGGACCCGGCGGCGGGGAGGATATACGGGCTGCTCAACCGCCTTTACCAGGAGGAGCACAAGCACAAGGTGGGCCGCCAAGGGTGGACCGTGGAGGACAACCTGAGGTGGAGGCAGCAGTATGCGCCGCCCATACTGCTGGAGATACAGGCAGAGCTGGAGGCGCAGAGGGCCAGGGCCGACCTGACCCCGAAGAGCCCCATGGCCGCGGCCGTGAACTACCTCGACGACGAGTGGGAGGCCGTGTGCGGCATCTTCTCGCGCGGGGACACCGACCTTGACAACAACCTCGTGGAGAGGATGCAGAGGTACTTCGCGCTGTCAAGGCACTCCTCGCTCTTCTTCGGAAGCCACAAGGGGGCGGAAAGGGCAGCCGTCATCTACACCGTCGCACTCTCGGCGAAGATGAACGGCCTGGACCTCTACGAATACTTCCTCGACATCATCAACACCACCGCAAAGTGGCCGCCAAACACGCCGCTGGAGAAATACAGGGACCTGCTTCCTGACAGGTGGAAACCGAGAAAAAGCCTATAGACCGAAATCTATAGGCTTTTTCTTGAACCATGAAATGCGTAATCGCGGAGACGCTTACGAAACAGTATTAGCATCGCGGAGATTTCGGGAATGCATTCCTCGAAATAAAATCAATAAGAACTGCGTCCCCGATGATCTCTGTTTTCGTTCCCCAAAAAGGGAAAGTATTTGCTAATTATCAAAAATCGAATATAAAATATATGATTTTTGAAGATTTGCTCACACTTTTCATGTTTTAGTCATTTATTATTGATACTTTTGCATGGCAAGGTTTGTCGTTTGAACTTGTCTGTTTTATGCATTTGACTCAAATAAAATATAAATTAGGCATATCGGGCATTTCTACTGCAGCTTCATCATGGAGGTATATCCCACCTAAGAAAAAGAAGAAAGAAGATAAAACAGAGGAAGGGGCACAAATAGATTTGTTGATAGATAGAGGGGACAGATTCATCAACCTATGTGAGATGAAATTCTCTGTAAAACCTTATCGCATCACTGACAGTTATGAACAGTTTCTTCGGAAACGGATGGGCATATTCCAAGAAAAGACTAAGACTACGAAGTCGCTCGTCCATACATTTGTTACGACTTTCGGCGTAGCTAATGGTCAAGATAAGAGTATTGTCAACAGCGAAGTGATGATGGACGATTTGTTTGCCAAATGAATCGTCAATGCTTCAAAAAATGTTATTAAAAACTCCCCGTCACTTGAAAGCAAACGGGGAGGCACCAATCATAGGAACTGGCGTGTAATTCTCTGATTATTATACCTTCTATAGACCGCCGTCTGCAATCCATATATGTTTTTCGTTGTCGTTCCTGATGGCGATATGTTTCTGCTCTTGTTTCCCGTCGGGATGTGTCAGAGTATAGAACACATACGTCCCGGCATAATCACCGTCACGACGTTCTTGGAAGCCTGAGGCTTTACAACCTTTCATCTTATCGGACAATGCAGGGAGTATGTTCTTGTAATAGACCAGTGCTTCGCTGGCTTGATTGTTGTTGCCACTGATGATAGC
>DBWE01000003.1:0-4670 GCA_002308315.1 Clostridiales bacterium UBA1246
TTTTTGCGTTTTTCTTTTATTTTTTTTCGTACCGCGCCTGCCGCCGACGAAAGGATGAGAAGAGCGGATATCGCGGTAAGGTTAACGGCGGGGACGATCCTTTCGGATATGCCGATAAAGGCGAATTCATCCGCGGCGATCAGCATTGCCGATACGAACATTACCGCGGCGCATGGCACCGCGGCGTATCTGTGATCCGGGATATTCAGGACGCGGGTGAATATCTCCGCCGCCGTCAGGAGCAGCAGGGTCACGAAAATAAAATCCGTTATCATCCATACCGCCACCACCAGGGGCTCCACGCTGCCTATGCCTCTGAGCGTTCTTATATTCCTGAGCATGGCGAATACCGGGAACTGCTGGCGCCGTATCAGCTCCGGTCCCACCGTGCCCACCGTGCAAACCATCAGCATAAGTATGCCCGCCAGTATCAGTATATGGAATTTCACGCCTATCCGTGCGGCCCTTTCCTCCCTGCGTACGTGCCCTCCCAAAAAGCCGAAGTATACCCACGGGCTGACTACGTTTATTATCGGCAGCGCCGACAGCAGGGCTTTGCCGGACTGAGCCGGGTTTACGGGCAGGAGGTACTGCGGTTTTATCTCCGGGAGGGCAGTGATGAAGATCAGCGTGAGCACGGCTCCGAACAGTCCCGACAGCATCACCGAGCATCTTACGGCGTACCTTACTTCTCCCAGAGCCGAAACAAGGGAGAGCGCGAGCATCGCCGCGACGATCGGGACCGCGCTGCCCGTCGGGTAGGCCGTAGACAGCAGTCTTTCCGCGCCGCTGCGGACGGTAAAGCCCCCGTATACCGCGATCCATATACCGAGCAGCAGCGCCGCCGCCGTTCCCGCGCGCCGCCCCAGAGCCGAACGCAGCGCCTCTGTAAGACCTTCTCCCTCTTTCCGGTTTTTCATCAGCCGGCCGAACAGCAGCGTCATCAGTAGCAGCGGAGGCAGGGCGAGCAGCGGCGCCGCCATACAGTTCTTTCCCGCTATGATGAGGCTCTCCTTCGGCAGCAGTCGGGATATCGGCGCAAACAGCCCCGCGAAAACCGCCGCCGCCATCTGTTTAAGGCTGACGCTGTCCCTCTCCATCTTCCCTCCTCCATGCTTCCACCGGCGACAGTCCCGCCTCGTAGGTCCTTAAGATCTCCGCGTTTACTCTGACCTCCGTTTCCGCTCCGGCAAGCTGCCGCGGCCAATCCCCGGCTATGCGGGAAAACCTGACGGGATACCTCATTTCCAGTCTCCTGCCTATCCTGCAGAAATCCGCCTCCAGCTCTTTCATCAGCTCCATAACGTACTCCGCTCTGTATTTTTCCATTGCCTCCAGGGCGCTTTCCAGCCGTTCCGTCACCGCCGGATCATATATATCCAGCGGATTTTGCAGCTGTTCAAGATTGCCCTTTACGTTTATGTCCGCGGTGATCGCTCCGATATTCCCGTCGGGCGTGAAACGCGCCGAAAAGCGAACGTCGGAATGGGTGAGACGTATGGCGGCAAAGCCGCCCTCGCCGTCGTCGACCTCCGCGATATCTCCCTCCATCCGGTCTGTCAGCAGGTTCACGCCGTGAGCGTAATAGCGGTCTATGAAGCGGACGAGCTCGGCGTCCCTGAACACGGCGTAGCCCGCCGCCGTCACGGTGCTTTCGCTGCCTCCGCGCAGCATGTTTTCCCCGGGAGTGAGCATGATCGCCGCGGCAAGAGCGCAGCCGTCCTCCGCTATCATTTCCGCCACGTCCCCGCAGTTGAAAACATAGCTCTCCGAAAGCAGCTGTACGTCCTTCTCCAGCGATTCGAGCAGACTGCCTATGCCGCCGCTTTCCTTCCCCGCCTCGCTTATCATCCGTTCCGCCGTCGTGTCCCTGACGATATACAGCTTGGTGCTCAGGCGCATGTCGGGGCTTCTTTCGATGAAATCGAGACAGACGTCTATCCCCTCCTCGGCCGCTTTCTGTCCTATGAGAAGGTTTTCCGTATGCCCGTAAAATATATACTTTTTATTGGTATAGCTCTGCATCTCGCTCAGCGCCCGGCTGAGCGTGACGGAACGGTTTTTCAATATCACGGCGCGCTCGGTATCCCAGCTCGCCGCCGTGGCCGTGACAAGCCCGTCGCTGCTGTCCACCCCCACCGTCCGGATAAGCTCCAGCTGATCTATCTCCCGAAGCTCATCGAACAGCGGCTTGCCGGCGCAGCCCGCTGCCGGCGTCATCAGGGCGGCCAGCATCACTATGACGGCGGCTTTTCTCATTTCTGCTTTCTCCTGTTCTCCGTCCTCATATACGCCTTGCGGTATTTGACGCTTTTCAGCGGGAAACGCAGCAGAGTCTGAAGTATCTCTCCCGCGTTCCCCTCCGAGAACGGCGCCGTATACGGCACCCCGAAGGTCTCCAGGGTGGAAAGATGATAGACCGTCATTATCACTCCCGCCACTATTCCGAACATCCCGCACACTACCGCCAGCACGGTCAGTCCCAGGCGGCACAGACGCAGAGCCGCCGCCATATCCTGATCCGGCATCGTATACCCGGTTATACCCGCCAGGGCGACGACTATCACCACGGCCGGGGACAGCAGCTTTGCCTCTACGGCGGACTGGCCGACTATCAGCGCGCCTATGATGCTGACCGTTTCGCCTATGCTTTTCGGCAGACGCAGGCCCGCCTCCTGCAGCAGTTCAAAGGCGACCAGCATACTCAGGACCTCGCCCATCGTGGAAAACGGGACGTCCTGACGGCTCCTTATCACGGAGAGCATAAGCTTTGTCGGCATCATTCCCTGGTGATACATCGTCACGGCCACATACAGCGCCGGCATTATCAGCGACAGCGCCGCGGCCGCGAAGCGCAGCAGCGTGACCATGGACGCCACGGCGAAATGCTCCGCATGGTCGTCGGGGACCTTGATGAACTCGCCCATGACTGCCGGCAGCATCAGTCCGCAGGGCAGGCCGTCCGCGATTATGCCCACTCTTCCCTCCAGCAGACCCATGCAGAATTTGTCCGGCCTTTCCGTGGTGAGCATCTGCGGGAAAGGCGTCGGTCCGCTTTCGGCAACGTATTCCTCGACGTCTCCCGTGGTAAGAAGGCCGTCTATATCTATACGGGCAAGGCGCTTTTCCGCCTCTTTCACGAATTCGCCGGAGGTCAGCCCCTCGATATATACGAGCCCGACCTTCGTATCCGACCGCCTGCCCACGCTGCTTTCGCGTATCTTCACGTCTGCGCTTCTCAGTCTGGCGCGAATGAGGGCGGTGTTGAGCCTGTACGTTTCGCAGAAAGAATCCTTGGCTCCCTTTATCGCCTTTTCGTTTTCGGGCTTGTCCACTCCGCGGCCAATGCGGCTTTTTATCTCGTATGAGCAGGCGACCCCGATCCCGTCGAATATCAGCGCGCAGCCGCCGCGGAGTATATCTCCCACAAGCTCGGCCATGCTTCTCCGCTCTCTGCACGGCACGGCGAATAAAGCGCCGTCAAGCAGGCGCCGTACGGTCTCCTCCTCGCCGGCCGCGCCGCCGAAGCGTTCCTTATCCGTGAGCGGGCGTATTATGTCCCGGCCTATCGCCCTCGCGTCCGCCGGTCCGTCAAGATAACACAGCTCCGCCTTCACCTCGCCGCCGCCCGGTCTTACCGTGCGCAGCTCAAGGTCTCCGCAGTCCGCGAACACTTTTTTCACCGCCTCGGAGGATATCGGCGCGGACATAAGCCCGTCCGTACCGTCTCCGTCGGAGGAATGTTTTTTCCGCGCTTTGAAAAGCTTCATTACAGCATCAAGCATACTTATATGATTATGCTCTCTTTTTCGCATTTTATCAGCCGCTATGTCCGTGCGGTCCGCGAAATTTTATTTGCAAATGCGCGTTTGTTTGTATATACTTCTTCTAATGGGAAACGGAGGCGTTTCATGAAAGCTCTTACGTCAAAACAGCTTCAGGTACTGGAGTGCATAAAAGACAGCATAGAACGCTTCGGCTATCCGCCGTCCGTGCGCGAGATATGCCGCTATGTTTCCCTGCGCTCTCCGTCCACCGTTCAGGCTCATCTCAATACTCTCGAGCGGCTCGGCTANNTTCGCCCGACGGCAGATACCGCTCGATCGTGCTCAACGATCCCGCCGGCGCAGGCATACCCATACTCGGGACGGTCGCCGCGGGCGAGCCCATACTCGCCGTTGAGGACGCGACGGGCTACATAGATTACGACGCCGGCAGCGGGGAGTTTTTCGCATTGAAGATAAAGGGTCTGTCGATGGTCAACGCAGGCATACTCGACGGCGACATGGTCGTGGTCCGCCGCCAGCCCACCGCGAAAAACGGAGATATCGTCGTCGCGCTCATCGACGACAGCGCCACGTGCAAGCGCCTGTCCCTCGAACACGGCAGAGTCACTCTGCTGCCGGAGAACGACGANNTTCGAACCCATCGACGGCAGCGGCGCCGCCATACTCGGCAAGGTCTGCGCCGTGATCCGCCGCTACGACTGATTTCACCGTACAAGGAGCATATACCATGAAGCTTTACAATTCCATGACCCGCAGCCGCGAGGAATTCGTGCCCATCGAAGAGGGCAAAATACGCATGTACGCCTGCGGTCCCACCGTATATAATTTCATACACGTCGGCAACGCGCGCCCCATAATCATGTTCGACGTGCTTCGCCGCTA
>DBWE01000003.1:4695-9731 GCA_002308315.1 Clostridiales bacterium UBA1246
GTACAGAATTTCACCGACGTAGACGACAAGATAATCCGCCGCGCCGCCGAGGAGGGCATAAGCGCCGCGGAGGTGGCGGAGAAATATATAGCCGAATATTTCACCGACGCCGTCGGTCTCGGCGTGCGTCCCGCCACGGTCCATCCCCGCGCCACGGAGAACATACCTCAGATCATAGACATGGTGCAGACTCTCATCGAAAAGGGCTACGCCTATCAGGCCGGCGGCGACGTATATTACAGCGCCGAAAAATTCAAGGACTACGGCAAGCTGTCTCATCAGCCGCTCGAGGATCTGGAGGCCGGAGCCCGCATAGACGTGAGCGATATCAAGCGTTCGCCCATGGATTTTGCCCTGTGGAAGGCCGCCAAGCCCGGCGAGCCGAGCTGGGATTCGCCCTGGGGCAAGGGTCGGCCCGGCTGGCATATAGAATGCTCCGCCATGTCCAACCGCTACCTGGGCAAGACCATAGACATACACTGCGGCGGTCAGGATCTTTGCTTCCCGCACCACGAAAACGAGATAGCCCAGTCGGAGGCGGCCAACGGCTGCAAATTCGTCAACTATTGGCTGCACAACGGCTTTATCAGCGTGGACAACAAAAAGATGTCCAAATCGCTGAACAATTTCTTTACCGTCCGGGAGGCCGCCGAGGCCTACGGCTATGAGACGATACGCCTGTTCATGCTCTCGGCGCATTACCGCAGTCCGCTGAACTATTCCGAGGAGTCTCTCCTGCAGGCTAAAAACGCCCTGCAGAGGCTGTATACGGCCAGGGAAAATCTGGAATTCACCGCCGCCAACGCCGCGGCGGCCGAGCTCAGCGCCTCCGAAAAGGACTATATCCCGTCCCTCGATAAATACCGCAGCAAATTCATAAGCGCCATGGAGGACGATTTCAATACCGCGGACGCGGTCTCCGCCCTGTTCGAGCTCGTGCGCGACGTGAACGCCGCCACCGCCTCGGAGCGCGGTCCCTCCCGCGCTCTTGCCGCGGAATGCCTCAGACGCATGACGGAGCTTTCGGACGTTCTCGGCCTGCTGTATGCTTCCGGGGACGACGGCGGACTCGAGGCCGAGGTCGAGGCCCTGATAGCCGACCGTCAGAAGGCGAGAAAAGAAAAGAACTGGGCCGAGGCCGACAGGATAAGGGACCTGCTCAAGGAAAAGGGCATCATTCTGGAAGACACCCCGCAGGGCGTCAAATGGAAAAAGCAATAATGTCATTACGGGGCTGTTCCAAACCCGCGTTAGATCCGGGAATGGGACAGCCCCGTTTTATATGGGATCCGATGATATGAATACTGCCATGCGATCACTTAAGAACGTCAATTTCAAGCTTTTCTTTTCCCTCATCGTTATGGGACTTTGTCCTGCGGTATATACGACCGTCAGAATATTCTTTCTCGGCACATTGCCGGGCGAATGGGCGTATTCCATCGCGGGACAGCTTTCATGGGTCAATCTCCTTTATGAGGTGATCAATGAAGCCGTCATTTTGCCCCTGTTCTTCTTTATAGGCAAGGTCTCCCATGACAGGGCGGAATTTACCAACCGTCTGAAAACAGGGCTTTTAACGACGCTTGCCGTTTATTCGATTTTGGCCGCGGTCCTTATGATCTGCGCCGAAAGTCTCTTGAAACTGATGGCTGCGTCGCCGGATATTATAGAAGCTTCCGCAGCATACATACGTATAGAAAGCATCGCGAACATATTTGCCGTCCTGTTTGAATTTGCCTGTGTCGCGCTTATTTCCCTTGAAAAAAGCAGGCCGGTGTATATCCTCACGGGCGTCAAGCTCGGGTTATGCCTGATTTGCGATACCTTCCTTATTTCATCGCTGCCTTTCTCGGCCCGGCTCGGCGTAAACGGGATCGGATTATCAAACATCATCGTGAACGCCTGCCTGCTGGCTGTCATTCTGATAATGATGACGCGATTTGGATATGCCGTATTCGGCAAGAGCAGACTTTCTTTTGCCTGGATGAAGGATTTTATAAGGATCGGCGGGATCTCCGGCATTGAATCGTTTGTGCGCAACATCGCATATCTGCTTATGGTCTCGCGCATGGTCAATATGGTAGGAGAACAGGGGACTTATTGGGTGGCGAACAACTTTATCTGGGGCTGGCTGCTGCTTCCGATCCTTCAGCTCGGCGAATTGATCAAGCAGGAGACCGCAAATGACAGCAACGCCGTCCGGAACAATTCCCTCGGTTATTTTATGATCACCGGCGCAGTCTGCCTGCTGTGGATCGCTTTTATTCCTCTTTATAAACCGTTCATGAAATACGTTCTGAATTTCGACGATGCGGAAAAGCTTTTTGATCTCGTCATGGTATTGCTTGGCTTTTACGTTTTGTATGCCTTTCAGAATGTCTTTGATTCGACATTTTATGGATGCGGGAAAACCGGCTACATGCTCTTTGAGGCAGTCGTCACCAACTCGATCTATTACGGCGTGTTTTTTATCCTGTACCTCAGCGGCGTATGGGTGCCGACTCTTACCGGGATCGCGCTTATGTTCGGCTTCGGAAATGCTTTCGACAGCATCGTTTCCGCAGGAGCCTATGCTCATTTTCTGCGGAGGAATAAACTCAGCATTTCTGCTTAACAAATCAGCCTTGCCAGCAGCCATACCGCCCCCGTCAGCGCCGCTCCCGCGGCGGCGTAAACGACGGGGGCGATCCTTTTTTTCCTGCGCTCGATATTACCCCTGAGATAGTTTTCCGCTATGCTCCGGGCTTCCTTCAAAAGCTCGGAATATCCCGCGCCGCCCTTACCGTCCCGTATGATGAATATGGCCTTTTCGAACATCGCCGGATCCGGCGAATCCACCATGATTATCTGCCTTGATACTCCCTTTACCATACCCTTCCTCCACGCGCCGTGCGGCCGCTGTCATTTACAGTCAGTTTAACCTTTTCCTTATGCGTTTATTCACGCCCGGTCACGCTTACGGCGAGCACGGTCATGTCGTCCCTGCGCCCGGGCTCCGCCGCGGCTTTTTCAAGTATTTCCGAAGCGAGAGCCTTCACGCTGACGCCGTCGAAGCTCATAAGCTTTTCGGATATCGCCGAGGGGCAGTCCGCCCCGTCGCTTACTATGACCGCGGCGCTGCCTGCGCCGAGCGTCATCCGCGTGACGTCGGGCGCTCTGCTCTCAAGCCCTGCGGCGAAGCTCTCGCCCTTGACGGTCTCCAGCCTGTCCTTCCTGCGCAGATAGCTCGGCGCGGCGCCGTATTTATACATGCTCGTCTCGCCCGTGAACAGATTGAGCGCCATCAGATCCACGCTGGCGCAGGCCATGTTCTTCTCGTTTTTCAGCATCATCGCGGAATTCATTATGCTCATGGCGCATTCCGGCTCTATGCCCGCCCGCAGCAGTCTTTCGGCTATGCCCACCGCCGTGCCGCTGTCGTCGGCCGCCTCTCCGCCGCTGCCCATGCCGTCGGACATTATCACGTAAAGTATCCCCTCCTGGCTTTTGAACCAGGTCGCCATGTCTCCGTTTGCGCGGCTGCCCTCTTTTTCCAGCGCCGCTATGCCCACGGACGCTTCCAGCGGCTCCTCCTGGTACAGGCTCAGCACTCCGCCGTCCGGCTGGAGGGTGGAGCGGCAAAGCCGGACCTGCGCCGCGGCGGACATTCCCTCGAGCCAGTCCTTGCCGGAAGTGAGCGCCCTCAGGTCTTCTCCGCCTACGTCCACATGCAGGCGTCCGTTCCCGTCTCTGAACACGCCGCAGACGCAGCGGCTGCCGTNNAGGCAAGATGCTCGTTCAGCCTCTGCTCCAGCCTTCGCTCCTCGCGGCCTCCTCCGCCGGAGCTGCGCATTATTCCGTCAAGCACGGCCGACATGTCGCGGAACTGATTGTACAGCAGCTCCCTGTCCTCCTTTATGCGCTTTTTCATCTGCCGGCGTCTCATGAGCGCGCGCATTTCGGCATTGACCTGATCTATGAACGGCCTTAGCTCCGTGCACCCGTTTCTGAAATATTCGGGTATATCCTCCGCGCGTATGCTCCCGCGCACGTTCATCACCGCCCCGGCGTCGGCAAGGGCGCTTCTCGTTTGTTCATGATCCCTGCCCCAGCAGCGCTCGCGGCCTGCGCAGCCGCGGCACACTCTTTCCGCCGCGACGTCGAACACTGCGCTTATCCCGTCGTCCCCGCCTCTGCTCTCCGAGGCCTTCGCAAGAACGGTATAAATATCCGCGAACGCTCTCGAGGCCCGCTCGAGCTTATCGGTCATGTACGCCTTTTCTCTCTCCGCGCCGAGATAGGCTCTGCCGGGGGCGCGGGGAAGCACGGCCGAAAAGAAACTCTCCGGCGGGAGCATGAATATGACCGACGCCGCGAACGCCTCGTACATCAGTCCGGGGATCATTTCCTCGGGCGCAGCGAGCAGGGCCGCCGCCGCGTTTGCGAGAACGTAGGCCGACGCCGCCGCAAGACGGCCGCCGGAGCGGAATATGCCCGCGAACAGTCCCGCCAGGCTCAGCGCCGTGATAACGCCGCCCTCTCCGCCCGCGCTGAGCTCCAGCGCGATGCCGAGGGCGACTCCCGCCGCGCTGCCTCCCCCGACCCCGGAAGCGTATGCCGCGCCGAGAACGCCCAGAGCTGCGGCAAAGCGCCCGAGAGATACGGTGCTCATGATCTCCGTCCTTCCCAGCGCCATGACCAGGGATATCCCGAGCGCGGCAAGCCCCGCGAGCCTGCCGGAGCCGCCTTTTCTTTTCATGCCCTCCGAATAAAGCCTGCAGCTTCCGTAGCTGAGGATGATATCCGCCGCGTAAAGCACAACGTCCGCGAGCTGTCGGCCGTCATACTTTATGTAAACCGCGCCCACGCATGCGCTCATGGCCGCGGCGACCGCCGGCATGAAGCGTTTTTTCGTAATCAGCCGCGTATCGCGGAAAACATATGCCGCGGCGTATATCAGCAGCGATATCGCGGAATATCTTATACCGCTCTGAAATCCGCCCGCCGTAGAGCCTATCATCGCGCCTATGGCGGCGCAGGCTCCTCCGGCGTCGGCT
>DBWE01000003.1:9739-9983 GCA_002308315.1 Clostridiales bacterium UBA1246
AAGCCGGCAACGAACGGCGAGCAGTTTCCCGGTATCCGTATCCGGCCCAGCAGTACTCCCGCAAGCAGCTTCAGCAGGTTTACGGCAGCTTTTTTTGCTTTTTCGCTTTTTATCACGCGCAGTCCTCCGACGGAAGTACGCGTATCCGCCGATCTTATCTTCAAGTGACTCCACCTCCGCCTAAATCATACGCTTCGCGGCGGTCAGTTTATGTCGCGCGGGGTCGGAGCGAAAAACAAAAAAA
>DBWE01000003.1:10031-13651 GCA_002308315.1 Clostridiales bacterium UBA1246
CGTCTTCATATGCCGAAATATCTGCGGGTATCCTCTCTGTCGCGCAGGATCTGCTCCTTCAGGGCGTCCACGTTTTCAAAGCGGCGCTCGGGCCGCATGAAGCGCATGAACTCAAGTCTGACGCGCCTGCCGTACAGGTTGCCGTCGTAATCAAGGATATAGCTTTCGACGGATACCGTTCCCTCTCCCGATACGGTCGGCCTCACTCCGACGTTCGTCACGGCGCGGCGGCGCAGGCTTTCGCCCTCTATCGTCACGTTGGCCGCGTAAACGCCGAAGGCCGGAACGAGCACGCCCTCTTCAAAACGCATGTTGATGGTGGGCGTGCCGAGCTTGCTCCCCAGACGGTAGCCGAAGCGCACGGTATCGGTAAGCGTGTGCGGATGGCCGAGGAAGCGGGCGGCGGTCTCCATGTCTCCCTTTTTCAGCAGGGAGCGGATGTAGGTAGAGCTGACGGTTATGCCGTCCAGCTCAACACGGGGGATGATATCGCAGCAGAGGCCCATCCCGGCGCATTTGCTTTTCAGCTTTTCGGGATCGCCCCCGCCTTTCCAGCCGAATTTGAAATCGTGACCCGCTACGAAGCCCGCGGCGCCGAGATCCCGGACCAGCCATTCGACGAATTCGTCCCAGGGCATCTTCATCATGCCCTCGTCGAAGCGCAGCGAAATGATGTCCTCAACGCCGAAATATCTTCGGATAAGCTCGGCTCTGTCCTCGGGCGAGCTTATCAGCTCCACTGCCGCGCCGCTGACAAGGCTGTCCGGATGCCTGTCGAAGGTCAGCACCGCGGGACGGGCGCCTATGCTCTCCGCGCGTTCCTTTGCTTTTTTTATCAGCTCCGCGTGTCCGACGTGCACTCCGTCGAAAAAGCCGAGTGCTATCACTCTTTTTCCCATAAGACCTTCAAACCTCGAAAAAGCTCTTTATAATGTCTATCCTGCCGTCCCGGGCCTCGCCCAGGGCGAGGAATTCCCCGCCGCGGGAATATATGCGGTACCTGCCGTCCTCCGCGCCCGCAAGAGGGGGATTGCCGCAGCGAATGCGCCGCTCGTCCGCGCCGTCCGCCGTCAGAGCGGGCAGCTGTCCGAACATCACGTCCGTGGGTCTCAGCGCGGCGGCGCCGAGGCTCTGCGCGCTTTCGATGCTTATCGCCTCTTCTATCCCGAAGCAGCCCGCCCTCGTGCGTTTCAGCGAGGACATCGCCGCGCCGCAGCCGAGTTTTTCGCCAACGTCATGACAGAGCGTGCGCACGTAGGTGCCCTTGGAGCAGACCACTCTGAAGCGGTATTCCCCGCCGCTGAAGCCGAGGGGCTCGATTTCGTAAATGCATATCCTTCTCGGGCTGCGCTCCACTTCCCTGCCGCGGCGGGCGTATTCATAGAGCTTCTTCCCGTTGACCTTTATCGCCGAATACATGGGCGGAAGCTGATCCCGCTCCCCGGTAAGGGCTCTGAGCTCCGCGGCTACCGCGTCGGGGCTGACGTCCGCGTCTCTCTGTCCGATGATATTTCCGGTAATGTCCTGAGTATCGGTCGTCACGCCCAGACGCATGCCGGCAATATACTCCTTGTCCGCGCCGTCCATGAATTCCACGGCGCGCGTGGCGCGCCCGACAAACAGCGGCAGCACTCCCGTCGCCATGGGGTCGAGCGTGCCGCCGTGTCCTATACGTCTTTCCTTGAGTACGCCCCGCATTTTGGCTGCCACGTCATGGGAGCTCCAGCCCGCGGGCTTGTCTATCACGATTATGCCGGTCATTTTTCCTTCCAGTGCTTCCGTACCGCCGCTTTTACCGTCTCCGCGGCGCTTTCGCGACTGCCCTCTATCGTTCCCCCGGCGGCCATGCCGTGCCCTCCGCCTCCGAACTCGGCGCAGATGAGGTCCGCATTCGAATATTGCCCGGTGCGCACGGATATCTTCCACGTCTCCGGGGCCGTCTGACGCATCGTAACGCTCGTCTCCACGCCCTGCACCTGACCGGTGACCGAGGCGATATCGTCCATATCGTCGTCCGTGGCTCCGCTCCTCTCCAGCATGTCCGAGGTTATGTACCCTATGACTGCCTCGCCGTCCATGAAAAACTCCAGCGAGCCTATTATCAGGCTTTCCAGCGCGAGACGGCTGCGGCGCTTTTTCATGAACAGCACGCGGTTGAGGTCTATCGGCGCTCCGGCCTCGAGCAGCTCTGCTCCGGCGCGGAGGGTATCGGGCGAGGTGTTTTTATAGCGGAAGCAGCCCGTGTCGGTGGTAACGGCTATATACAGCAGCGTCGCCGTTTCGCTGTCTATGCCGCCCGAGATCGCCCGAAGCAGCATGTATATTATCTCTCCGCAGGACGCTTTCCCCGGCAGTATGAACTCGTTTGCGGCATAATGCGTATTGGACGGATGGTGATCTATCGAAAGATCCACCCTGCCTATAAGCTCCGAGGCGTTTGTCTGGATTATGTTCTCGTCCGCGAGGTCCACGCTGATTATTTTCCGCGGCTCAAAATCGCCGCTTCCGTACTCTCTTACCCATTCGGCGTAGCGTTCGGTCATATTCGGGTTTTCAAGCACTCTCGCTCTTTTGCCCGCCTGCCTCAGGCCCCTGCAAAGGGCGGCGGCGCTGCCGAGCGCGTCGCCGTCGGGGTTGCGGTGATTGATTATGAGATAGTCGTCGTGGCTTTTCAGCCACTCGACGCAGCTGTCAAAGCTCAGCATCGCCGTTTCCCTCTTCTCCGATGCTGTTGAGGAGCTCGGAAATATGAGCGCCGTTGGCAATGGAGGAGTCTCTCTCGAAAATAAGCTCGGGCGTGTAGCGGAGGCTCAGTCTGCCCCCCAGCTCGCGGCGCAGCCACGGCGCGGCGGACTTCAGGCCCTTTTTCAGTTCCTTCTCGTCCACATCGCCCAATATGCTGACGTATACCTTCGCGTAGCGCAGATCTCCCGTCGTGTCCACGCCGGTAATGCTCAGCATGCCCTGCCGCACCCGCGGATCCTTGACCGCGCGGATAAGCTCCGCCAGCTCCCGCTGTATATCCTCGTTGATGCGTCCTATACGGTTGTTCATCTTGTCATCTCCGATCACACGCCGCCGAAACGTCTGCTGCGCCTGCCGTATTCGACAAGCGCCTTGTCAAGTTCCCTTTCATCAAAATCCGGCCACAGCGTATCGGTGAAATAATATTCGGAATAGGCCGACTGCCACAGCAGGAAATTCGACGTGCGTATTTCCCCGCTCGGGCGGATTATCAGATCCGGGTCGGGAATATCGGCGGAATACAGGTATTTTGAAAAGCCTGCCTCGTCTATTTCGCCCGCTCTGCCGGCGGCATAGTCCTCCGCGTAGCGCCTCGCGGCGCGCAGGATCTCGTCGCGGCCACCGTAATTGAAGCAGACGTTCACCTGCAGCCCCCTCACGGTCTCCGCGGTCTTCAGAGCTCTTTTTGACAGCTCCCGGAGCGCCGGCGAAAGGCGGCCGAGATCGCCCATGAGGAACAGGCGCGTATGCTCCTTTTCCATGTCCTCGATGGCCTCGTAAAGATATTTCTCCAGAAGCCCCATTATCGCGCCGACCTCGTCGGCCGAGCGTTTCCAGTTTTCGGTGGAAAAAGCGTACACCGTCAGATATTCCAT
>DBWE01000003.1:13740-13871 GCA_002308315.1 Clostridiales bacterium UBA1246
CGGCCGTTGCCGTCCATGATTATTGCAACATGACGGGGGACGGCAAGCCGCTCCTCCCCCGCCCGTGCTTTGTTTTTCCCGATCGGCGCCATTATATCTCGGAAAGTTCCTTTTCTTTCTTCTCGGTCAGC
>DBWE01000045.1:0-970 GCA_002308315.1 Clostridiales bacterium UBA1246
ACCGCGATGGGCATGAGCGCCGCCGTTATTTTCGTGATGGTGCTGTCCACCGCCGTAACCTATCCGATTCAGCGCTTTGTACTCGAGGCGCTGGGGCTGGAATACCTTCAGACGGTGGTCTTCATTCTGATCATCGCGGCGCTGGTGCAGCTTATTGAAATTGCGCTGCGGAAGTATATGCCCGCGCTGCACGCGGCACTGGGCGTGTATCTGCCGCTGATTACCACCAACTGCGCGGTGCTGGGCGTGGCGATCCTGAACGTGGACAACGGCTTCAACTTCATCCAGTCCGTCACCTACGGGGCCATGTCCGGCGTGGGCTTCCTCCTGGCCATCACGATCTTCGCCTCCCTGCGGGAGCGGATCGAGTTCTGCGAATACCCCAGGTGCTTTGAGGGCTTCCCCATCGCGCTGATTTCCGCCGGCCTTATCGCCCTCGCCTTTATGGGCTTCTCCGGGCTGAAGATATGGTAAGGAGACTGATACCATGAGTAATGTTTTGTTCGCCGTACTTGTTCTGGGCGGTCTGGGCCTGCTGCTCGGCGCGCTGCTCGCCGTCGCCNNAGGGCTTCCCCATCGCGCTGATCACCGCCGCCCTGCTCTCCATGGCGTTCATGGGCTTTCAGGGTCTGGCCATCTTCGGTTAAGGGAGGGTGACGGTATGGTAAGCGCTGTTTTGAAAGCGATCCTGACTCTCGGTATTTTAGGCCTTGTCGTGGGCGGGCTTCTGGCCGCCGCGTCCCACTTCTTCGCCGTGCGGACGGACGAGCGGGTGGAGAAGATCACCGCCTGCCTGCCCGGCGCCAACTGCGNNCGCCTATGCCGCCGCCGTCGTTTCCTCCGGCGCTCCGGTAAACAAGTGCGCCCCGGGCGGAAAAGAGGCCGCCGAAAAAATAGCCGCCATAATGGGCGTTGAACACGACGGGGACTCGGAGCGTTTCGTCGCCTTCGTGCGCTGCAGCGGCGGCGA
>DBWE01000045.1:1049-3422 GCA_002308315.1 Clostridiales bacterium UBA1246
GCATAGGCTACGGCAGCTGCGTCGCCGCCTGCCCGTTCGACGCCATACATATCGTCGACGGCGTTGCGAAGGTGGACCACGACAAATGCTGCGGCTGCATGCGCTGCGCCGAGGCCTGTCCGAAAAAGCTGATAGTGAAGATCCCATTCCATGCCGTCGGCACCATCGCCTGCAACAACACCGACAAGGGCGGCATAACCCGCAAGGTATGCGAGTCCGGCTGCCTGGGCTGCAAGCTCTGCGAAAAGAACTGCCCCAACAACGCCGTGCACGTGGAGAACAACATCTCCGTCAAGGACTTCTCCAAATGCCAGAAATGCGGAATCTGCGCGGAGAAATGCCCCCGCAAGCTGATATTCTTCCCCACGGACATCGCGTAAAAAAGCATACTGAAAGCTGTGCCGCGGTCTTCAAAACCGCGGCGCAGCATATTATTGAAGCAGTTCGATCATTTCGGCCTTTTCATAAAGGAAAACGGACTCCATGTGCCCGGACTCCGTCGTTCAACGGGCCGAAAAATAGTTTTCCGCTCGGTACGGTTCCAGCAAATGAGCATTTTTCACGGAAAAATTAATACCCAATTCCGATTTGCTTTTCTGTTCCGGTTTATAATCCCGGCTGACAAAGACGGCGTTCGGAGCCTTCCAGACGGAGGCGGGGATGATATACACCTCCGGCAAGGCTCCGTCGCTGAATCTCATATAGCAAACAAGGTGCGCGTCGTCCGGCAAGATTTTGTCTTTGCGGATAAACACATAATTATCGCGTACCGCTTTGACTTGCACCTCCAAAAACACGCCCTCAGGACCTTTTGCAATAAAGTCTACGCCATGATCGTCCACCTCGGAGGTGTAAACCTCATAGCCGTAAGAGGTAAACTCCATTTTTGCGTAATACTCCGCATAGCGGCCGATCTGCATTGGTTTCAGTTTTGACCAGTTCAAATCCGGCACCATAACACCTCCGTTTTTTCTGAACGTATATGAAGTTCAGCCCTTGACACAGGCCGTTTCAAATCTGCTTTTCCCCGATGACGCCCGGTCTGCTCCCCCTCGTTACGGCTGTTCGGCGAACCAGTGCTCCTTCGCGTACGCGAAGTGCCTGTTGAAGGCTTCTCTTGCCAGCTTTGCGCTTTTGCTCATCGGCAGGAGCAGATCGAAGCCGTGGACGTCCGTATGGAACACGTCCGCTTCGGCCTCGGCGCCCGCCCTGCGCAGCTTTTCCGCGTATTCGAGGGTTTCGCAGTAAAACGGCTCTCCGTCGCCCACGAAGGTATACGCCGGGGGCATCCCCGTCATGTCCTCCCTCAGCGCGGGAGAAGCGTACTGGGGGACGGGCTCGCCCTTTTTCAGCGAGCGCAGATATTTTTTCCAGGCCGCGTGATTTTTGCGGGTGTTCCACATGTGTCCGTGATTGTCCCGCGAGGACGGAGTATCGCCGAAGTACAGCATCGGGTAAAGGGGGAAGTGCCCCGCCACGGCCGGACCGCCGCTGTCCAGCGCAAGCATGCACAGCGCCGCGGCAAGCCCGCCTCCGGCGCTCTCCCCGCCCACGAATAGCTGATCGTCCCGTATCCCGAGCCTTTCCGCGTTATCCTTCATATATCTCAGGGCGGACATGCAGTCCTCCAGCGCCGCGGGATAAGGAGCCCTGCCCGAAAGACGGTAGCCCGGCGAGATAACGACAGCTCCGTATTTTTCCGCCGCCTCCCGCGCCCTGCTCACCAGCGCCATGGCGGGCATACCGCTGCTGTATCCGCCGCCGTGTATCCAGAGCAGGCCCGGCAGCTTTTCGGAGGCGCGCTTCGGTCTGAGTATGAGCAGCGGCACCGCGCCGACGCTCGTCTTTTCCCTTATCAGCCTGAGCTTCATCTGCCCGCCGTCATTTCGGCGCCCATGGCGAAAGCCTTTTTCATGTCCTCGGGGAATACCTTTTCGTGTCTTTCCTTTCTGGCCTCGGGGTCGAACATCGTCCAGTCGTATAAGCCGTAATCGTTCACCTGCAGCGTCTCGCTCGACAGCAGGATACGGGTCGGGCCTATCATGCCCAGGACGTTTTTGTAATTCTCGAGCATCCTGCCGTAGGCGCTTCCCTCGGCGTACATCGCCTCGGGCGCGTTGCAGGTCATTATCATGAGCACCGGTATGCTGCGCGTATTATAGCTTTGCGGTTTTTTCTTATACGTGATATACTGGAAAATAAGCCTTTCGTAAAGCGCGCGGAAGCCCGCGGAAACGTCCCCGAGATAATTGGGCGTGCCTATTATCAGTCCGTCCGAGCTTCTTATCGACTCCAGCACCGGGCTGAGTCCGTCGCGGCAGACGCACCTTCCCTCATTGGGCTTCAGCTTGCAGCCGAAGCAGGATATGCAGC
>DBWE01000105.1:0-8119 GCA_002308315.1 Clostridiales bacterium UBA1246
CCGAGGGTGATCTTGACGGTGTTGGCAAGATGATCCACGCCGCGCTCGAGCGCGCTTCTGGCGTCTTCCTTATAAAGCAGCAGTTTGGACATTGTAATTTACCTCCTTCAGTCTTCCACTATGGCGAGAATATCGCTCTGACGGACGATGGTATACTCCACGTCGTCTACCTTTACCTGAGTTCCGCTGTATTTGCCGGTGATCACGCGGTCGCCGACCTCAACGGTCATTTCCACGTCGTGACCGTCGACGACGCCGCCGGGACCAACGGCGATCACTTCGAAGATCTGCGGCTTCTCCTGAGCTGCGCTGGTGAGGATTATGCCGGATTTCGTGGTCTCCTCGGCTTCGATCTGCTTGACTATGACCCTGTCGGCCAAAGGATTGAGTTTCATTTTCATATACCTCCCATATGCCGTAAGCATTTTATTTTTCCCTGTTAGCACTCAAAGCACATGAGTGCTAAACATGCTATAATAATAATCCATGAATTCCCATTGTGCAAGCATAATTTTGCACAAAAACATGGTGAATTCACGGAAAATTACCGTCAAAATGAAATTATACGCCGATATCTTGACGCAAAACGGTATTAGCTCATTTTGCTCGGCTTTTCTCGAGCCTTGAAGCATAAAACGCGCTGCCCTTCGGGAAAACGAAATCGACGCCTCCGGCGATCACGGAGAAAGACGCGCGAAGGGTCTCCATGATCTCTCCGTCGATATTCACGCACATGGGGCTATCGCTTTCCAGCTCGATGGAGTCCCCGGCGAAGTACTCCGCCCGCTCGCCCATCTCCTTATAACGCCCCGAGGCGTAGCGGCCTATGAGCCCCGCCGCCCTGAAAAGGGAAACGCCCTTTATCACCAGCATGTCGAGCACGCCGTCGTCCGGCTCGGCGTCCGGCATGGGATTGTAGCCGCCGCCGTAAAAGCGTCCGCTGCATACGCAGACCAGAGCGAAGCTGCCGCTCAGCTCCCGCCCGCCGACGCGGACGGTGAGGCGGCTGTTTATGCCGCGCAGCAGATTGCCGACGAGCGACAGATCGTAAGCGAGCCTGCCCCCGACGCGCAGACGGCTGCCGATGCGGTGCACGTCGCGGGCGACGCGGGCGTCTATGCCGACGGAGCAGATGTTTATGCCGTATCTGTCATTGCAGCGTATGAGATCCAGCGGCAGCGCGCTGCCGTGCACGAGTCTTTCAAGATCGGAAAACAGCGCTGCGTCGCTTTGGCCGAAGCAGCGGATGAAATCGTTGCCGGTGCCGGTGGGATAGTGGGTCACGCTTACGTTTTTCATTCCCGCCGCGCCGCACACGACCTCGTTGAGCGTGCCGTCGCCGCCGCAGGCGTATACCCGCGTTTCCTCATCGCCGCAGGAGCGTACCCTTTCGGCGGCGTCCATGGGCGCGCGGGTGACGTATATCTCGTGTTCCAGCCCCCCGGAGAGACACAGGGCGCGTATCTTTTCGCTCAGCGCCGCGGGATCGGTATTTCGCCCCGCGGCGGGATTTATCACAAACAGGTGCTTCATTCCGCTCCGTCCTTGCTCCCACGGTTTTTCTCCGGGGGTGAAAAGTACTGATACAGCTGGCACTGTATCATGCCGTTGTACAGCTTGCGGCGCTTCACCGCGCGCCGTCCGAAGCTCTTTTCGAAATCGAGGCTCGAGGTGAGCACGTATATGTTCCAGTCGCCGGCGTTTTTCCACAGCCGGCCCATGGCGCGGTAAAGCGCGTCGGCCGAGGCGGCGTCGAGCAGCCTTTCGCCGTAGGGCGGATTGGTGGCCAGGATGCCGCGGACGGGGGGCAGGGGTGTCTTCAGAGCGTCGGCGACGGAGAAGGTGACGTATTTGTCCACTCCCGCCCGCCTGGCGTTGTCCCTTGCCGTTTCTATGGCGGCGGGGTCGATATCTCCCGCGATGATGCGGTATTCTCCTCTGTATTCCGCGGCGCGCGCCGCTTCCCGCTCCTCCTTCCAGAGCGCGGCGGGGACGAAGGGCCATTTTTCGGCGGCAAAGCCGCGCGAGAGCCCCGGAGCGCGGTTGAGAGCGGCAAGGGCAGCCTCTATGGCTATCGTGCCGGAGCCGCAGAAGGGGTCCATGAAAAGCTCGCGGACCTTGTAGCGGCTGAGCTTGACTATCGCGGCGGCGAGAGTCTCCCGCAGCGGGGCAAGGTTGGAGTTGGGCCGCCAGCCGCGCTTGTGCAGGCTCGCGCCGCTGGTATCTAGATATATCGAGGCTCTGTCCCTGAGCAGGGAAAAGCGTATCTGAAACACCTCTCCGCTCTCCGGCAGGCGCTGCAGGCCGTATTTTGAGGCAAGGCGCACCGCCGCGGCCTTTTTTATGATCCGCTGACAGTCGGGCAGGGAATGCAGGGCGCTGTCCAGCGTGCTGCCGCGGACGGGAAACTGTCCGGACCTGTCTACGTATTTTTCCCAGGGCAGAGCCTTCACGCCCTCGAACAGCTCGTCGAAGCTGCCGGCGTGAAATTCTCCGACAAGTATGTAAACGCGCTCGGCCGTTCTCAGAAGAAGGTTCGCGCGGACGAGGGCGCGTTCGTCCCCGTCAAAGAGCACCCGCCCCGTTTCGGAGCGTACGTTTTCGCAGCCCATCCGGCGCAGCTCGTCGGCAACGAGGCCCTCGAGCCCGAAAAGGCACGGCGCGCAAAGCGTCACGTCAATACACCAGCTTTCATATCCGGGCGCTCTTCACCGCGGTGAAGGAGTGCCAGTTGTCTATATTCCGCCGCGCGGAAACGCGCAGGCCCGCCCCTTCGATCGCGGCGAGCACCTCGTCCTCCCGCCCGTCTATTATGCCCGAGCAGATGAAGCTGCCCCCGGGGGCAAGCCACGCGGCGGCGTCGGCGCACAGGGCGATTATCACGTCGGCGACGATGTTGGCAAGCACGAGATCGTATTCGCTCCCGCCTATCTCGCCGCGCAGGCGGGCGTCGTGCAGAACGTCTCCCGCCAGCACCCGGAAGCGGTCTTCGCCTATGCCGTTGAGGGCGGCGTTGGCCGCCGCGACGGAGGGGGCCTTGTCGTCGATGTCGCAGCCGAGGCAGCTTTCCGCCCCGAGCAGCAGCGCCGCTATGCCGAGTATGCCGCTGCCGCAGCCGAGGTCGAGCACGCGCTTTGCCGGAACGTCCTCAAGCGCCTCGAGGCACATGCGCGTGCTGGCATGGGCGCCCGTGCCGAAAATGAGGCCGGGGTCCAGCCGCAGCGGCACGCGCCCGCAGTTCTCCGGCACGGCTTCCCATTCGGGCACCGTTATCAGCCTCGAGCCGGTCTCGATGGGCTTGTAATATTCCTTCCAGCTGTTTTCCCAGTCCTCGTCCTTTACCGCCGCGACGGTCATGCCGCAGCCGCCGAGGCGGGGACGGAGCGCGTCAAGGCGCAGTCTGCCCTCCTCGTCGTCGGGCAGATAGAAGCGGACGCTGCGGCGGCCGCGTTTTTCGGCGATGAGCTCCTCGTCGATATAGTCCCAGTAGCGCGTGCCGTTGGCGATGAAATCGTCAAGGTCGCGCTCGTCGTCTATCACGAGCTCGGTCACGCCCAGCGCGTCGAGACGCCCGCAGAGCGCGTCGGTATCGCCGTCGTCGGGGACAAGGGTTATTTCAAGCCAATTCATGTTTTTCTCCCGTCGATGCGTAATGGAAGATATCCGCGGTAAATAATTTTACCGATTTAACAGACTACCATAAGCCCGGCAAAATAGCAACCCGAGTTGACAGCTTTAAAGAGGAATGATAAAGTACGTATGGCATATCCCATATCTACAGGAGCAGGATCAACGCCATGAGAATGCGAAAAAAACCCAACCTCGGCCCTCGGATGGAGAGGGCTTCTTCCGTTCTTGAAACGGATCCCGCCGCCCTCAGGGGACGCTGGCTCGAAAGATACCCCGGCTTTGAAAAGCTCTGGGTGGAGCTGGGCTGCGGCAAGGGGAGCTTTACCTGCGAGACCGCCCGCACGGCGCCGGATACCCTCATGGTCGCCATAGAGAGAGTGGAGGACGCCCTCGTGATGGCCATGGAGAAGGTCTGCGCCGCGGAGCTGAAGAACGTGCGCTTCATCAGCATGGACGCCGCCGCGCTGTGCGAGGTGTTCGCCGAGGGCGAGGCGGACCGGATATACATAAATTTCTGCGATCCCTGGCCGAAAAAGAAGCAGTTTAAGCGCCGCCTTACGGCCCCGTCCTTTTTGGAGAGCTACAAAAAGATACTCAGAAGCGGCGGAGAGCTGCATTTCAAGACGGACAACCTGCCCCTTTTCGACTGGTCCGTGTCGACGGTGGAGGGAGCGGGCTTTGCGCTGAGCGAGCTTACCCGGGACCTGCACGCCGACGGCCCCGTCGGTGTGATGACGGATTACGAAAAGAAGTTTTACGCGGAGGGCAAGCCTATCTGCAGGCTTGTGGGAACAAAGACATGAAGCTCATATCCTGGAACGTCAACGGTCTCAGAGCCTGCCGCGAAAAGGGCTTTGAGGACTTTTTCCTGGGCGTGGACGCGGACGCGGTCTGCCTTCAGGAGACCAAGCTGCAGGCGGGGCAGATAGAGCTGGACACCCCGGGATACTCGCAGTACTGGAACTACGCCGAGAAGAAGGGCTATTCCGGCACCGCCGTATTTTCGAAGACCGAGCCGCTGAGCGTGACCTTCGGCATAGGCGAGGAAAGGCACGACCGTGAGGGCAGAGTGATCACGGCGGAGTACGAAGGCTTCCGGCTGGTGAACGTATACACGCCGAATTCTCAGGACGGTCTGAAAAGGCTGGAATACCGCATGGACTGGGAAGAGAGCTTCAGACGGTATCTTATGCGCCTGGACGAGACCAAGCCGGTGGTGGTATGCGGCGACCTGAACGTGGCCCACAGGGAGATAGACCTGAAAAACCCGTCGACAAATCATAACAATCCCGGCTTTACCGACGAGGAAAGAGGCTGCTTTTCCCGCCTGCTCGAAAGCGGCTTCACCGACAGCTTCAGATTCCTTTACCCCGAGCTCGAGGGCGCGTACTCCTGGTGGAGCTACCGCATGAGGGCAAGGGAAAGAGGCGTGGGCTGGAGGATAGACTATTTTCTCGTCTCCGACAGGCTCAGGGACAATATCTCCAAGGCCTTCATATGCAGCGAGATCTACGGCTCCGATCACTGCCCGGTAGGTCTGGAGCTGCTATGGTGATAGGGAACGTCCGTATAGACGGACTGCTTGCCCTCGCGCCCATGGCCGGCGTAGCCGACGCGGCCTTCCGCTCGGTGTGCCGGGAGCAGGGCGCGGCGTACGCGGTCACGGAGATGATCAGCGCCAGGGCCCTGATGTATCAGGACTCCAGAACGCTCACGCTGCTTGCCCGCTGCGATAACGACCTGCCCCTTGCCGTACAGCTTTTCGGACGGGAGCCGAAGATAATGGCCGACGCGGTGAAAAAGGCGAGAGACATATCCGGCTGCGAGATCATCGACATAAACATGGGCTGTCCCACCGGGAAGATAGTCCGCAACGGCGAGGGCTGCGCGCTCATGCGCGATCTGCCGCTGGCGGAGGAGATAATACGCGAGGTGGTGAAGGCCTCCGACGTGCCCGTGACCGTGAAGATGAGAAAGGGCTGGGACCGGGGCAGCGTGAACGCCGTTGAGCTCGCCCGGATAGCTCAGAGCGAGGGCGCCGCCGCGGTGGCGGTGCACGGCAGGACGGGCTCTCAGCAGTATTCCGGCAAGGCCGACTGGGACGCGATACGCGAGGTCAAGCAGGCGGTCGACATACCCGTTATCGCCAACGGCGACGTGTTCGAGCCCCATGACGCCGTGAGGATACTGAAGGTGACGGGGGCGGACCTTGTTTTCATAGGCCGCGGCGCCATGGGCGACCCGTGGATCTTTTCAAGGTGCGCCGCCGCGCTGGAGGGCAGAGAGCCGCCTCCCATGCCTCCGGCGGGAGAGAGGGCGGAGACCGCCCTGAGGCAGTTTGAGCGGGCTTTGAAGATCAAGGGAGAAAAAATAACCTGCCTTGAGGCGAGAAAGCATTTCGCGTGGTATTGCCGCGGCGTGCCCTACGCGGGCCACGTCAAGGCCGAGATATCGAAAATAGCCTCCATGGACGACATATACAGGATCGCAGACCTGATAAAAAGGGAACTGGGGTGATGAATTGACAAGAGAAGAGGAAAAGGAAGTGATCGGCGCCGTTCTGAGCGGGGATAAGGACGCATACGAGAAGCTGGTGCTGGAGTATCACAAAAGCGTATACAACATCGCTCTGAGGATGACGGGCAGTCCCGAGGACGCCTGCGACATTACCCAGGACGTGTTTTTCAAGGCATACAGGTCGCTGAAGCATTTCAGAGGCAGCGCCTCCTTCGGAAGCTGGATATACCGCGTGGCTTCCAACATGAGCATAGATCATCTCCGCCGCCGCAAGCGGCAGCACACCGCGGAAACGGTATATCTTGACGACAGCCGCGAGGGAGAAAGACCCGCCGAGATACCGGACGTGAGCGGCGAGCCCTACGGGGAGCTGGAAAGAAAGGAAATGCGCAGAGCGGTCTGCGAAGGTCTCGACATGCTGCCGGAGGAGCAGAAGCTCATACTGGTGCTGAGAGAGGTGAACGGCCTGAGCTATACCGAGATCGCGGAGACCCTGAAAATAGAGCTGAGCACGGTGAAATCGAGACTGTACCGCGCAAGGGCGCGCCTCGCGGATTGTTTGCTCAAAAAGGGAAACTTTTTTGAGACGTATTCGTCAAACAAGAGGAAAGGGGGGTGAACGGCGTGTCCGATTGTGCCAAATACAATACTCTGATCAGCGCTGCAGCGGACGGCGAGCTCGGCATAGACGAAAAAGTGCAGCTTGAAGAGCATCTTCGCAGCTGCGTGCAGTGCCGTTCCTACCTCGAAATGATGCGGAAAATGAGCGCGGCCCTGCGGGACTCCGCCGAGGAGCCGCCGGAGAAGCTCAGCGAGTGGATCATGGCGGACGTGAAGCTGCATAATACCCGCCGCATATTCGGAGCCTACGGGCGCTATACCGCCCTGGCCGCCGTGCTGTGCCTGGTCATTCTCGGCGCCGCTGCGCTGAGACCGCGGCTCGCCGCCGGGAAAAACGCGATGAAGTCGGCCTCGCCCGACGCCGCGCCGATGAGCGTCTCCGCGGAAAAGTCCGCGGTCGGCGACACGGGGAGCGCCTACGGCTATGCGGATGAGGAGACGTACGATGACCTCGCCGACGGCGCGGACGGACCCATGCAGGCGGTGAACGAAGCCGCGGATCCGGAAGCGGTATATGCATATGCGGCGGACACGGCGGAAAACGCCGAAGAGGACTATGAGGCCGACGGGCAGCCCGCACAGGCGGGACCCGGCGACGCGCTTTCCGAATTCGATACCTCGAGGGGCTATAAAAAATATGCGGCGGCGGACTATGACGAAAAGTTTTTCGAAGTAGCCGTGATATACGGAGAAGCCCCGGAAGAACTCGCGGACTGCGAGATACTGCTGAGCGAGGGAGAGCAGACGGACTACCGCGTGCCGAAGGAGCTCATGCAGAGCCTCGGCAGCGAGGGAGCGTTCTCGGAAATATACTTCGACGACCTTCTCGGCGAATACGGGCTTGTAATAGTACTCAACTGATAAGGAGCTGTTATCATGGAAAAAATGACGAAGGAATACGCGAAGGAAAGACTGTTCGGGCAAAATCTCGACTGCGCGCAGACCGTGTTCGCGCACTTCGCCGAGGAGCTCGACCTCGACGAGGAGACCGCCCTGAAAACGGCCTCCGGCTTCGGCGGAGGAATGCACCACGGCGGAGCCTGCGGCTGCGTTACCGGCGGACTCATGGCACTCGGGCTGAAATACGGCTTTGCCGACGGCAACGACGAGATCGGCAAAAGCATAATGAACGAAAAGGCGCAGAAATATATGGCTTTGTTCCGCGAACGCTGCGGCGCGCTGAACTGCCGCGAGCTGCTCGGAGTTGACGTGGGCACCGACGAGGGCAAAATGAAGGCCGGAGAGGTCATACCCCTGCGCTGCCCCGGCTTCGTGGAGGCCGCCTGCGATATACTCGACGAAATGCTGTCGGATTGAAAACCGCGGCGATAAAGGCATAGAATCAGCCGCC
>DBWE01000105.1:8146-8807 GCA_002308315.1 Clostridiales bacterium UBA1246
ACGCCTCGAGCCTGTCGAGGCCCTTTTCTATGTTTTCGGTGGAGGTGGCGTAGGTCCAGCGCAGATAGTTGGATATGCCGAAGCCTCCGCAGGGGACGAGGGCGACGTTCTGCTGCTCGAGAAACGCCATGGCAAAGTCGTTTTCGTTGTTGATCTTCACCCCGCCTATCGTGCGGCCCACCACGCGGTCGATGTTCATCATCACATAAAAGGCGCCCTCGGGCTTGAGACAGCTCACGCCGTCTATGCGGTTCATGCGTTCCACCATGAGGTCGCGGCGCTGCTGGAACACCCTGCGCATCTCCTCCACGGAGCTCTGGTCGCCTTCGAGGGCCTCTATCGCGGCGTACTGGGATATGGTGCTCGGGGCGCTGGTGGAGTGGCTGAGATAGTTGGACATGATCTTGGCCAGGCGCGGCTCGCAGGCGGTATAGCCTATCCTCCAGCCCGTCATGGCGTAGGACTTGCTCACGCCGTTGACTATGACCGTGCGCTCCTTGATATCCTCGCCGAGAGAGGCGACGGAGGTGAAGCTGCGGCCGTCGTAAAGCAGCTTGCAGTATATCTCGTCGGATATTATCCAGATATCGTGCTTTGCGCAAACGTCGCACAGCGCCTTCAGCTGCTCGCCGGTATAGAACATGCCGGTGGGGTTGGAGGG
>DBWE01000105.1:8886-9078 GCA_002308315.1 Clostridiales bacterium UBA1246
CCCCGCCATGGCGACCGCCTCGGCGTAGGTGACCCAATACGGCGCGGGGATGATCGCCTCGTCGCCCTTGTTGAGAAGGCAGACCAGGGTTATATATATGCTGTGCTTGGCGCCGCTGGCGACTACTATCTGTCCCGGCTCGTAGCTTACGCCGGTGTCGGCAAGCAGGCGGGAGCATATCGCTTTCTTCAG
>DBWE01000105.1:9154-23375 GCA_002308315.1 Clostridiales bacterium UBA1246
TCCGGCTCGCCGGTGCCGAAGTTGATGACGTCCTTGCCCTCGGCCCTGAGCTTGTTCGCAAGAGCGCTCACCGCAAGAGTGCTCGACTCATGCACCGCCGCGGCTCTGTCGGAATATGATCTCATGCTGATGACCTCCGATCGCTTGAATGGAATTATATTTCAAGATTATAAATGCAAACTTGCAGAATAGCAAGCAAAATATGAAAAAAAAGGCCGAAAATGAATATTTCAAATGACGAAATTTCATTTTCGGCAGTTTTATATTTTGTGCATTTAGTCGGTCCCGGCGGCTTACAAAAGCGCGCCCCCTATGGCGGAGGCCGTTACGACCGTGCCGAGGTCCACCCTTATGCCCGTCGCCGTGAAGCTTTCCCTGTCCTTTTCGGATATGTCCACCGCTGCCACGGCGCTGATGCCGCGCTCCCGGGCGGTCTCGACGGCAAGGCGGCGGGCAAGCTCTCTTGCCCGGAGCACGGCTTCGCCGCGCTGCTTGAAATACAGCGTTTCGCTCCGGGAGCAGACGAAGTAGCCGTCTACGCCGCTCGCGTTGTGGTCCGGCCTGACCTCGACCTCCGCAAAGGCGGAAACGCTGCCCGATACCGCGCCCACCGCGTTGGCAACGCCGGCGTTGGGGGGGATGACGCATTCGGCCGACAGCGCCTTTGCCACGTCCGGCAGGAAGATATGCGTGGGAGCGCCGATGCCGACAAGGGCGGCCGCGGAGGTGAAGCCCAGGTCGAAATATCCCTCCTCCCCGCGTCTCAGCTCCTCCCAGCGCGAGGCTATCATGTCCCTGAGTTCCCTGCTCAGGCCGTTTCTCGCCAGCGCGGGATATTTGTTCTGAAGCAGTATACGCACTATGGCGCAGTAAAGCGTCTTCTTTATGCGCTCGTAGACCTCTCCGCAGAAGGCGCGCAGCTCTTCCTCGCCGTCGTCCCTGCCCATGCAGCGCAGCAGGAAGCGCGCCGCCAGCGCGGCGGCATCGGCGTCGTATTTCGCGAAATCGCCGGTCAGCTGCATGATGTCCGTGGGCGTCAGCCCCGAGCGGAGGATCACGCCTTCCGCCTCGAGCCTTTCGGATCTCATGGTATATATCTCCCGCCCGACGGCCTCGGCGGCGTCGCGGAGGATGAGCGGGCCGTTTTTGAGAGCGCGGCAAAGCGCCTTTTCGTCCTCGCTCCAGCCCGGGTCGTTTTCTATATCCCTTACAAGGGTGAAAAACTCGTGCAGGGGGCGGGTATGCGTGACGCGGCTGTCCAGAAGCTCGCGCAGCTTATCCTTTATATAAGGATAGCGCGAGGCAAGCAGCGAAAGGGGCACGGCCCTGTCCGCGCATATATCGAAGCCTTCGCCGAGGCAGCGCACGGCGCTGTCCCCGCCGAGGGCGAAGGTGTCTATGAAAACGCCCTTCACGAAGGTCCGCCAGCCGCCTATGCTGATGCCCTCCTCGGCGCGTACCGCCCGGCCGCCCTTTACAAGGGATATGTCCGTGGTGGTGCCGCCCATGTCCACGATTATGCTGTCCGGCCTTCCGGCAAGAGCCATGCCGCCCAGCACGCTGGAGGCCGGGCCGCACAGTATGGTCTCAACGGGATGCGTGCGCGAAAAGGCCCGGCTCATCAGGCTGCCGTCGCTGCGGACTATCATCACCGGGCAGCTTATCCCGAGCCGCCCGAAGGAACGCTCTATGGCGGCGAGAAAGGCGTTTATCACGGGGATGAGACGGGCGTTGAGCAGCGTGCCGGCTCCGCGGCGGACGCTGTTCAGGCCGGAAAAAAGCTCGCTGGAGCAGACTATGGGCATGCCGGGACGGAGAGCGGAGAAACGCTCCTTCGCCTCTCTTTCCGCCGCGGCGCCGTTATTGACCGCGTAGGTCTCCACTATGCCGAGGCTCTCGGCGTCGCTGAGCCACTCGGAGGAGCTTTCGGCAAGCTCGTCCCAGTCGACCTCGGGGAGCACCTTTCCGTCGAAGCTGCCGCTGCGCCCGAATACGAATACCTCGTCCGGAGAGCGCAGCCCGAAGTCGGCGCCGACGCGGCCGAGGGTGTCGCCGTCCTGACCTATGAAAAGCAGCTTGGCGCGGCCCCCCTTTCCCTCGACGCAGGCGTTCGTCGCGAGCGTGGTGGAAAGAGAAGCGAAATCGGCCTGCCTTAAAAGCCCGGCGTCGAGCAGGTCCAGCGCGGCGGAAATACCGAGAGAAAGGTCCTCCTTGGTGGTGAGAGACTTGGCGGAGGAGAGCACCTTCCCCGAGTCGAAATCATATATCACGGCGTCGGTATACGTACCGCCGGTGTCGATCCCTATGCCTGTTTTCATCCTTTTCAAAGCCCGTCCTTTCGAAAAACAAGAAAAATGTAACATAAAGGGAGGGAGGTGTCAATAAAAGCGAATGTAAACCGGCAAATTATGAATATTCAGGCGCGGCGGCGGCAAAAAGGAAGCGCAAAAAGGCCGTTTTCAAGCGAGTTTTGAACATTGTCAACAGAGTTGTCAACAATTTTTATTCACTAAAAAGCGCGAATAATATTCAAATGAGTTGACATAACGACGGCATCCGCCTCTATATCCGCACCTCGGACGGGAGGTTTCGATAAGGTTACAGATAATAGACATAAAAATACCGCTTGAACACTTATGTAAACGGAAAAGCTCGAAATAAGATTACAAAAAAATATCAAAATAATTAAAAATGTCCTTGCAAATGAAAAAGGATACATATATAATGGCAAATGTGGAGACAAAGGGCACGTTGTGCCACGTTGTGGAGGATAATCATGACAGGAGAGTACAGGCACAGCATAGACGCCAAAGGGCGGCTCATCGTTCCCTCGCAGCTGCGCAGGGAGCTGGGCGAGCTGTGCTACGTCACCCTCTCGATGGACAAGTGCCTTTGCGTTTACTCGGCGGAGAGCTGGGATCAGTTCCGCGCCAGGGTCGACGCGCTGCCCATGAGCCAGTCGCGCAGCATGCGCGTGGTCTTCGCGAACACGGCTGCCTGCGAGCCAGACGCCCAGGGCAGGATACTCATCCCGCAGAAGCTGCGGGACTTCGCCGGCATAAAAAAGGACGTCACGGTCATCGGCTTTTCAAATCACGCCGAGATCTGGGACAGCGAAGAATATGAAAAACTGGAGGCCGAGGAGCTTACCCTTGAGAATATCTCGGCAGCCATCGAAGGCCTCGGGATTTGAGCGGAGCAGCTCATGAGCCGGTCCTGCTGAAGGAGTGCATAGACGCGCTCGCTATCAGGCCGGACGGGATATACGTTGACGGAACGCTGGGCCGGGCGGGTCATTCCCGCGAGATAGCGCGGCGGCTGACCTCGGGGACGCTCATAGGCATAGACAGGGACGAAAGCGCGATAGAAGCGGCAGAGGAAAGCCTGAAGGGCTTCGGCTGCAGAGTGATCCTCGTAAAAAGCAATTTCGACGCTCTTGCCTCCGTGCTGGACGGGCTCGGCATAGAAGCGGCGGACGGGATGCTGTTCGATCTGGGCGTGTCCTCGCCGCAGCTGGACGAGGCGGAGAGAGGCTTTTCGTACTCCTCCGACGCGCCGCTGGATATGCGCATGGACCGCAGCGAGCCTCTGACGGCGCGGGAGATAGTCAACGAGTGGGACGGCGGGAGGATAAAGGACGTCCTCTTCCGTTACGGCGAGGAGCGCTGGTCGGCCCGCATAGCCTCCGCCATAGTCAGGCGGAGAGAAAAAAAGCCGATCGAGACGACGACCGAGCTTGCCGAAATAATAAAAAGCGCCATGCCCGCATCCGCGCTGAGAGAAAAGCAGCACCCGGCGAAACGCAGCTTTCAGGCGCTGAGGATAGCCGTGAACGATGAGCTCGGCAGCATAGAGCGCATGCTCGATACCGCGCCGGACAGGCTCTCCGTCGGAGGGCGGCTGTGCGTGATAAGCTTTCATTCGCTTGAGGACAGGCTGGTAAAGCAGGCGATCAGAAAAAGAGAAAACGGCTGCACCTGTCCCAAGGACTTTCCCGTATGCGTATGCGGCTTCAGACAGACGCTGAGGCAGGTGGGCGGAGCGGTGACGCCCGGCACGGAAGAGCTTGAAAGAAACCCCCGTTCCCGCAGCGCGAGGCTGAGGACGGCAGAGAGAATATAAAGGGAGCAGACAGACAATGGCGGAACGCGCAGACGTACTTTTCGGAAATCTTGCATACGATCCCTTTAACGGCACCGCGGTGCGCGAGCCCGTACCCGAGTATGCTCCGCCGAAGCCCCGGGAAGAACCCGCCGCGGAGCGGCCCGCGGTCGAGCGGCCCGCCGAAAAGGTCCGCGTCCGGCCCGAAAGGGCGCCCGCCAGACGGCAGTACGTTTCCGTTCTGGCCGTGATAGGGTCGCTGTGCACGGCGGCGGCGCTGGTGATGGTACTGTTTTCATATATCCGCCTCAACGCGGTCTCCCATGAGTCGGTACGGCTGCAGCGGGAGATAGAACAGCTGCAGGAGGAGAACAAAAGGCTCCGGATAAGCTATGAAAGCGCGTTCAAGCTCGAGGAAGTGGAAAAATACGCCGTAAGCGAGCTGGGCATGGTCAAGGCGGAGACCGGACAGGTAATGTACATAAACAACAGCCAGGCGGACAGAGCGGCGATCCTCGGCGACACGGACGCGGGCGGACCTGCGGCAGGCATAGCGCGCTTTTTCCGAAGGCTGACGGAATATTTGAGATAAGCGCGGGCATATCGTTGATGTGTACGCGCGCTGCCTTCCCGGCAGGACCGCGGGATACGAAAACACCCTCCGGAGGATAGGAAATGGCGGAGAAAAAACTGAAAAATTGGCTGAAAAGGCCGGACGGAACGTTCATTCGCCGCACACTGGTCCTGATGACTGTGTGCGGCATAGTTGCATTTATAGTTCTTATCGGGCAGCTGTACCGCATAATGATAGTTGACCATGAACTGTATGAGTCGCAGGCCGTGGAGCAGCAGATGAGGGAGACCACGGTCACCGCTTCGAGGGGCACGATATACGATACCAACATGAAGATCATCGCCCAGAGCGCGACCGTGGACACCATCTTCATCAGCCCCGCCGAGATGATAAAGTACGGCGAAAACAAGTACGACATAGCCGCCGCGCTCAGCGAGATACTCGGCGTGGACTACGACGGGATCATGAAAAAGTGGGAAGACACCGAGTCGTGGTACAAGACCGTCGCCGTGAAGGTGGAGCCGGAGCTGTCCGAGCAGGTCAGAAAATATAAAAACGACAACGACCTCCGCAGCGTGTATATCGTCGAGGACAGCAAGCGCTATTATCCCTACGGCAGCCTCGCCTCCCAGATAATCGGCTTCGTCGGCACGGACAACTACGGTCTCGAGGGCCTTGAGGCGGAGTACAACAGCTATCTGCAGGGGGAGAACGGGCGCATAGTCCGCGCCACCACCTCCGAGGGCATGGATATGCTCTATACCGGCTATGAGGATTACCTCGACGCGACGGACGGCAGGAGCATAGTCACCACCATCGACACCACGGTGGAGTACTATCTGGAAAAGCACCTGCAGCAGGCCATCGAGGATTACGAGATACGGGACGGCGCCATGGGCGTGGTCATGGAGGTGGATACCGGCGCGGTGCTCGGCATGTGCTCGCTGCCGAACTACGATCTGAACGATTTCCTCGCGCTGAACGAGGATTACCGCGCAAAGCTGGACAGCGAGGGGCTGAGCGGCGAGGAATACGACGCGCGCTACGCCGAGCTGCAGCGCACCCAGTGGCGCAACCGCATACTGTCCGATACCTACGAGCCCGGCTCGACCTTCAAGATAATCACCCTCGCCTCCGCCCTCGAGGAGGGTGCGATAACCCTCAACGACAGGTTCTACTGCGGAGGCAGCATGGAGGTGCCGGGGCGCGACCTGCCGCTGCACTGCTGGAAGCTGTCGGGGCACAAGGATCAGAGCCTGGCCGAGGCGGCGCAGCACTCCTGCAACGTGGCCTTCACCAACATAGGCATAAGGCTCGGCGCCAGGCGCTTTTACGACTATATCCAGGCCTTCGGCTTTTTCGAGCCCACGGGGCTGAACAACGCGGCGGAGTCCGGCGGCATATGGTGGCCGAGGAAGGTGTTTGAGGATCCGTACAACTATTCGCAGCTCGCGGCCGCCTCCTTCGGACAGACCTTCAATATCACGCCCATACAGATGATCACCGCGGTAAGCTGCGTGGCCAACGGCGGATATCTCATGCAGCCCCACATGATAAAGCAGATACTGGCTCCGGACGGCACGGTGGAAAAGAGCTTCGAGCCCACGGTCGTAAGACAGGTGATAAGCGAGAAGACCTCCGCCGACGTCTGCGCGATACTCGAAAGCGTCGTGAGCGCGCCGGACGGCACGGGCAAGAACGCCTTCGTCGCGGGCTACCGCGTGGGCGGCAAAACGGGCACCTCCGAAAAGGTAGGCCAGGCCTCGGACGACTACATGGTCTCCTTCGTGGGCTTCGCCCCCGCGGACGATCCGAAGGTCGCCGTGCTGGTGATACTCGACAATCCCAGCAAGGACTCGGGGATATACATAAGCGGCGGCGTCATGGCCGCGCCGGTAGTCGGCAATATCCTCGCGGACGTGCTCCCCTACCTCGGCGTGGAGGCCGAAAGCAGCACCGACGGCAGGGTAAGCAACGTGCTCATGCCCAACGTAAAGGGCCTGTCGGTGTCCGACGCGAGCGCCGAGCTGGAGAGCAGGGGCTTCTCCGTGAAAACGGTGGGCAGCGGCGGCACGGTCACCGATCAGGCGCCCATCTCGAATATGAAGCTGTCCTACGGCAGCACGGTGGTGCTGTACGCGGGCGAGGATAAGCCGGAGGGCACCGTGGACGTGCCCGACATGGTCGGCAAGACCTACAAGGCGGCCAAGGCTTACTTCGAGGCCTTCGGAATGTTCATACGGACCACGGGCGTGGCGCCGTCGGAGTCCAACACCATAATCGTTCAGCGCCAGAACACGGAGCCCGGCAGCAAGGTGAAGTACGGGACCGTGATAGAAGTGTCGATCATAGACAACGATACCAGCATAATGGAGACGAGAGGCTGATGAAGCTCAGGGACATATTGAAGGGAATAGAGACCGTCCGCGTCGAGGCCGATCCCGGGTGCGAGATAACGGACATATGCTACGACAGCCGCAGGGCGGCGCCGGGGGCGATGTTCGCGGCCGTGAAAGGTTATGAGACCGACGGGCACAGATATATGGCTTCGGCGGCGGAAAAGGGCGCGGCGGTCGTGCTTTGCGAGCAGGCGCCGGACTGCGGCGTGCCGTACGTCCTCGTCCGCGACAGCCGCCTCGCGCTGGCTCTCGCCTCGGCAAACCTTTTCGGCAGACCGGCGGAAAAGCTGAAGCTCATCGGCGTCACCGGGACCAACGGCAAGACCACGGTCACCAACCTTACGAGGAACATAATAGAGAGCTGCACGGGCCGCCTCTGCGGTCTTATGGGCACCAACCGCAATATAACCGGGAAAAACGAGTACGACGCGGAGCATACCACGCCGGAGTCGAGAGACCTGCAGCAGCTGCTGGGAGAAATGGTCGAGGCGGGCTGCGGGTACGCGGTAATGGAGGTATCCTCCCATTCGCTCATGCTCGGCCGCGTGGCGGGCATCCGCTTCACGGCGGGCTGCTTCACCAATCTCAGCCAGGATCATCTCGATTTTCACGGGACCATGGAGGCGTATCTCGACGCCAAGGCAAAGCTGTTCGATATCAGCGAAAACGCCGTGATCAACGCGGACGATCCCGCCGCGGAGAAGCTGAAGGCGAGGGCGAAGGGCGCTTTGCTGCTCTACGGCATAGACAGCCCCGCCGCCGAGCTCAGGGCCGAGGACATAAAGCTGCTGCCCGACAGGGTGGAGTTCACGGCCGTATACGGAGACGTGAGGACGGCGGCGAGCCTCGGCATACCGGGACGCTTTTCGGTATACAACGCTCTCGCGGCCGTGGGCTGCTGCATTGCCGCGGGCGTCGATCCCGCGGAGGCGATGCGCGCCCTGAGCGGCTGCGGCAGCGTGAAGGGAAGGATGGAGGTCGTGCCCTGCGGCAGGGACTTCACCATACTGATAGACTATGCCGTCACTCCCGACGCGCTGGACAACATGATACGCACCGTCCGCGCCGCCGCTCCGGGACGGGTGGTGGTGCTGTTCGGCTGCGGCGGGGACCGGGACAGGACCAAGCGGCCGAAGATGGGAAAGGTGGTCGCGCAGCTGAGCGATTTCGCCGTAGTCACCTCGGATAATCCCCGTACCGAGGATCCGCAGGCCATCATCGACGACATACTGCCCGGCTTCGAGGGCGAGGACACGCCCTATGTGGTCATACCCGACAGGCGCAGCGCCATACGCTGGGCGATAGAGCACGCCCGGAAGGATGATACGATCGTGCTGACCGGCAAGGGACACGAGACGTATCAGATAATCGGCAGGACCAAGCATCACATGGATGAAAGGGAGATAGTCGCCGAGATACTCGGCGGCTGACCGGTAAACACAAATGACGTACGCGGCATCATTCATAATTTCCTTCGCCGTCACGGCGCTGTCGGGACTGATACTGATACCGATGCTGCGCCGCCTCAAGGCGGGGCAGAGCATAAAGCGCGACGGGCCGGTATGGCACATGTCCAAGGAGGGCACGCCCACCATGGGCGGGCTGATGTTCATAGCGGGCATGCTGGCCGCGGTGCTCATCGCCGTTTTCGCCTTCCTGCGCGGAGACGCCGTGGCCCCGGCGATGCTGTGCTTTGCCCTGGTGCAGGGGCTCATCGGCTTCGCGGACGATCTTCGGAAGGTGCGCCGCCACGGCAATAAGGGACTGAGCGGCATCCAGAAATTTTTCCTGCAGCTGGCGACGGCGGTGGCCTTCATACTGCTTTTGAGGCACAGCGGCTACCTCAGCCCGGATTTATATCTTCCCTTCATCGGAACGAGGCTGCATCTGAGCGAGCCGGTGTACTTCATATTTGCCGCGTTCGTCATCGTAGGCACCGTCAACGCGGTGAACCTTACCGACGGGGTGGACGGACTGCTCAGCGGCGTCACGCTGCCGACCGCGGTATGCTTCACCGCTCTGGCGATCTATTGGGGCGAAAAGCCGCAGGCCGTGTTCGCCGCGGCGCTGACGGCGGGCATAGCCGCGTTTTTGATATTCAATTTCAACCCCGCGAAGGTGTTCATGGGCGATACGGGCTCGCTGTTCATAGGCGGGGCGGTATGCGCTCTTGCCTTTGCGGCGGATATGCCGCTGATACTCGTGCCGCTGGGCGTGATATATATAGCCGAGGCGATGTCCGATATAATCCAGGTGTTATATTTCAAGCTGACGCACGGAAAGCGCATTTTCAAAATGGCCCCGCTGCACCACCATTTCGAAAAATGCGGCTGGAGCGAGAAAAAAGTGTTTGCGGTATTCACCGCGGTGAGCGCAGTTTTCGCCCTGCTTACCTGGCTGGGCGTAAAGAGCAGATACGGGATATGACGCACGCCCCGGGGCGGGAAGGAACCTACTATGGCAGAGCTGTATGATTTTCCGGAAAGAGTAACGGGCGAACGCCTGAGCGCGGACGGCGCGAAAAAAAAGAAGAAAAGACGCGGGCGCATGGACGTGCCGTTCTGCATGCTTACGCTGCTGATACTGCTGGTGGGCCTCGTGATGCTGCTGTCGGCAAGCTACATACGGTCCTACTATGAAACGTACGGCAGCTCGCGCGGACCGGACGCGACGTATTATTTCCGACGCCAGCTGATATTTTCCGTTCTGGGCGTCGCCGCCATGCTTTTCATTTCGCGGATAAGACTGAGCTTTATACGGAAGCTGTCGTTCCCCGCCATCATCGGTTCGTTCCTGCTGCTGCTCGCGGTGCTTATGAAGGGCCTTTCGACCAACGGCGCCGTGCGCTGGCTGGAGCTGCCGGGCAACGTTACCTTCCAGCCCTCCGAAATAGCGAAAACGGCGGTCGTGATCGCCTTCGCGGACTGGATGTGCAAGCTCAGCGACAAAATGAAAACGTTCAAATACGGCGTGCTCCCGTTTCTGATAGCGCTGCTGTGCATCGCCGTGCCGCTGCTGCTGCAGCCGCATCTGTCCGCGACGATAATAATACTTCTGCTGGGCTTCATGATGATGTTCGCAGGCGGAACGAGACTGAGATATCTCGGCGCGGCAGTGCTGGCGGCCGTTCTGGGCTACGCCCTGCTGATGTATCTCATCAAGATCGAAAGCCCGATAATCGAGAAGGTCAGCTTTTTCAGATACGCCGTCGAGCGCATCACCGCCTGGAAGGACCCGGAGTCGGTGCTGCTCTCGGGAGGCTGGCAGATAATACAGTCGCTTTACGCGATAGGCTCGGGCGGACTGCTCGGCCTGGGGCTGGGACAGAGCCGGCAGAAATACCTGTACCTGCCCTTCGAGCATAACGACTATATCTTTTCCATAGTATGCGAGGAGCTCGGCTTTGTGGGCGGAGTGCTGATACTGCTGCTGTTCGCCCTGCTGATAATCCGCGGCTTCTGGCTGGCCATGCATTGCCGGGACAAATTCAGCTCACTGGTGGTGACGGGGATGATGATACTGCTTTCCCTGCAGGTGTTCCTCAACGTCGCCGTCGGGACGAACCTGCTGCCCGCGACGGGCATATCGCTGCCGTTTTTCAGCTACGGAGGCACGGCTCTGGACATACAGCTGGCCGAAATGGGCATAGTCCTGTCTGCCTCGCGGGACATAGCGGATAAATAAGTCCGCGGGCACGATGCCCGCGGATCCGATCGGAGGAAAGAAATGAATTTCCTTTTTGCCTGCGGAGGCACCGCGGGTCATATAAATCCCGCCGTCGCCCTTGCCCAGAGGCTGGGCAGCCTCATGCCGGACTCGAATTTCCTGTTTATAGGCGCCGAGGGCAATATGGAAATGGAGCTCGTGCCCAGAGAAGGCTATGAAATAAAGGCGATCAAGGCGGGGAGCCTTCACCGCAGCCTTCGCCCCGACGAGCTTATCAAGAACGTAAGATCGGTATATTACATTTGCATCTCCACACACAAGGCAAAGAAAATAATGCGCGCTTTCAGGCCCGACGCCGTTCTCGGCACCGGGGGCTACGTCTGCTACCCGGTGATAAAGGCGGCTTCGGAGCTGGGTATCCCGACGCTGATACACGAGTCCAACGCTTTCCCCGGCCTTACCACGAGGATGCTCGAAAAGTACGCCGACAGGCTCATGGTCGGCTTTGAGGAGAGCAGGAGCTTTTATAAGGATCCCGAAAAAGTGGTCTTCACCGGCACTCCCGCCCGCAGCGGCTTCGGCAGCTGGAGCAGCGAAGAGGCGAAAAAGGAGCTCGGCGTGGAAAAGACGCCGCTGGTACTGTCCTTCTGGGGCTCGCTGGGCGCCTCGCACATGAACGAGGTGACGGCGCGCATGATGATAATGAACGAAAGGGACGGCGCGTTCAGGCACATCCACGCGAGCGGCGGGGAGAACGGACCGGAAAAAATGACGGCCCTGCTCGGAGGCGTGGAGCTGAAAAACACGGAGATACGCCGCTATATCTACGATATGCCCAAGGTGATGGCAGCGGCGGACGTGGTGATATGCCGCTCTGGCGCCTCGACGCTCTGCGAGCTGACGGCCATGGGCAAGCCGGCGGTGCTGGTGCCGTCGGTAAACGTGACCAACAATCATCAGGAGAAAAACGCAAGGGTGCTTTCCGACAGGGGAGGCGCGGTGCTCATACGCGAGGAGGACTGCACGCCGCAAAAGCTGTACGATACGGTCACGGAGCTCTGCTCCGACTCCGGCAGACGCGCGGAGATGAGCGCGGCGATGCTTTCCATGGCGCGGACGGACGCGGTGGACGCGATCGTCGGCGAGATACTCGACGCGGTCCGACAGCCGCGTACGCGGGGAAACGCGCCCGGAACGGGCTGAAATCCGCGTTTCTCACTTTACCCGGCGCTCCGCATAATATGGCCTGAAAAAGGATGTGCGGAGGAATAGCAGTGAGTGTTCTGGAAATAACCGGCGGCAGACCGCTGAAGGGAACGATCAGGATACAGGGCGCGAAGAACAGCGCCCTGCCCATACTCGCCGCCTCGGTCACGGCGGAAGGCGTCAGCGTGATACGCAACTGTCCCGAGCTGACGGACGTGGAAACGACGATAAGGATACTGCGGCATATCGGCTGCGAGGTATGGAAGGACGGAGGAGCGCTGTACATAGACTCCTCAAGGCCCATACGCCCGGAGATCCCGGACTCGCTGATGAGCGAGCTTCGCTCGTCGGTGATATTTCTCGGCGCGCTCCTGGCGCGCTCCGGAGAAGCCTGGATATCGCACCCCGGAGGCTGCGAGCTGGGGCCCAGGCCGATAGACCTGCATCTCGCCGCCCTCCGCGCCCTCGGCGCGGAGATCGAGGACAGCGGCGGCAGACTGATATGCCGTGCCCGCAGACTGGCCGGAGGACGGATAGACCTGCCGTTCCCGAGCGTCGGCGCGACGGAGAACGCGATGCTGGCGGCGGGAAGGGCAGACGGGATGACGGTGATCACCAACGCCGCCAGAGAGCCGGAAATAGAGGATCTGCAGAACTATCTGATCGCCTCCGGAGTGAGAGCCGCGGGAGCGGGGAGCTCGGTGATACACGTTTGCGGAGCCGAAAAAGGGCGGATACACGGCGCGGAGCACAGAGTGATATCCGACCGCATAGCGGCGGCCACGTTCCTTTCGGCCTGCGCGGGAGCGGGCGGGGAGATCACCCTGTACGATACCGAGCCGGGACATTATACCGCCGTTCTGCGCAGCCTCAGGGAAACGGGCTGCGAGCTGGAGACGGGAGAGGGCACGGTCAGGATAAAAAGCACGGGACGCCTGAAGGCGCCCCGGCCGGTGACGACGAAGCCGTATCCCGGCTTTCCCACCGACGCGCAGCCTCCGCTGACGGCTGCGCTGCTCCGGGCGGAGGGCACGGCCGTTTTCGTTGAGAACATCTTTCAGAACCGTTACCGTCACGCGGATGAGCTCAGACTCATGGGAGCGGATATAAAGACGGAGGGAAAGACNNGCGATAATATGCGGAGTGAAAAAGCTGACCGCCGCGAAGGTCCGGGCGGCGGACCTCAGAGGCGGGGCCGCCCTGGCCGTGGCGGCGCTGAGCGCCGAGGGCGTCAGCGAAATAGCGGGCCTGAAGCACATAGACCGAGGCTACGAATGCATTGAACGCTCGCTGGAGGAGCTTGGGGCGGAGGCCGTAAGACTGGAGGACGGCTGAAGATACCTCCGTACGGCGGGCGAAGAGAGGGAAGATACGATGGACGAGCGCAGAGCGGCAAGCCGCGGGAAAAAGAGGGGCTCCGGCCCGATATGGCGCAGGATAAGATATGCTGCCGCGCTGATAGCGGTCATCGCGGCAGTAAGCACCTTTTTTAAAATTTCCGATATACAGGTCGAAGGAAATGTGATATACTCGGANNGAAGAGATCATTTCCGCGTCCGGCCTGGATACGGGTTCGATGCTTTTCTTCGCCGGCAGACGCGGCGCGGGCAGGCGCATATACGCGAAGCTGCCGTACGTGGACAAGGTAAAAATCAGGACGCGGGCGCCCGATACGCTGGTGATCGCCGTTGAAGAGGCGGGGGGCGNNCGCGAGCGTCGGGACCGAGGACGGCGGCTGGGTGCTGGTCAGCCGCAGCTGCAAGGTGCTGGGATTTTCCGACGTGCCCGAGAACATCGAGGTCATCGGCGTGACTCCGGACAAGCCGGAGGCGGCGTCGATACTGACCGCGGCCGAGGGAGAGAGCGGAAAAATGTCCGTGCTGCGCGAGCTGCTCGCTCAGCTCGGCGAGCGGGACATGCTCGGCTCTGTCGGACGCATCGATCTTACCAACAGCGGCGACGTGCGTTTTGATTATCAGGGCAGATACACCGTCAAGCTCGGCACCGCCGACAGGCTCGGCTACAGGCTGGACTTCGCTTTGAACATAATCGACGAGCTCGGGCCGGGCGAAAAGGGCACGATAGACCTTTCAACGGACACGGAAGGACATTATATACCGAGATAGCAGGGGGTAATGGATATGACGGGCGACTTCATAAGGATCAAAGTCATAGGCGTGGGCGGCGCCGGCAACAACGTGGTCAGCCGCATGACGGCAGTGGGCACAGGCGGGATCAGCTACGCCAATATCAATACCGACAAAGCCGCTCTTGC
>DBWE01000105.1:23407-26837 GCA_002308315.1 Clostridiales bacterium UBA1246
GGCGAAAAGCTGACTCACGGTCAGGGCGCCGGAGCCAATCCCGCCGTGGGACGCATGGCCGCCGAGGAGAGCAGGAACGCCATAGAAAAGGTGTTTGCCGACACCGACGCGGTCTTCATAACCGCGGGCATGGGCGGCGGCACCGGCACGGGCGCGGCGCCCGTGGTGGCCGGCCTTGCCAGAGACGCGGACGTGCTTACGATCGCCGTGGTGACAAAGCCCTTCAAATTCGAGGGCCGGGCAAAGATGGAAAAAGCCGAGGAGGGCATAAGCAGCCTTCTGGAAAACGTGGACACCCTGTTCGTTATCCCCAATGAAAACCTCAAAAAAGTCACGGAACAGAAGATCACCTTCGCCAACGCCTTCGAGACGGCCGACGGAGTGCTCAACAGAGCGGTGTCCGGCATAGCCGAGATACTGAGACAGACCGGCTTCATCAACCTCGATTTCGCCGACCTCACCAATACGCTCAAGCGCTCCGGCCTCGCGCACCTCGGCGTGGGAGAGGCCAGCGGCAAGGAAAAGGTGAATGAAGTAGCGGAGAAGACGATATACAGCGAGCTTACCGAGACCTCCGTAAACGGGGCAAAGCGCGTGATAATCAGCGTTACGGGCTCGATGGATCTTACGATGGACGACGTGGACGCCGTCGTAGGCAAGATAGAGGAGGCCGCGCATCCCGACGCCAACATAATCTTCGGCGTGAATTTCGACGAGAACCTTACCGACGCCATGCGCGTGATCGTCATTGCCACCGATTTCGGGGACGATGACGAAGGCTCCGCTTCTTCCGGCTCCGACGCCTCGGAGGAGGACGATGAGGACGGCAAATGGCAGCGTTTCCTTGAGGAGACCTTCGGCAAATAAGCGGCAGACTGTCTGTTTTGACCTCGTCGGCAAAGTCTTCGGGACTTTGCCGACGCTTTGTCTGCGCGGAGGCGCCGCTTTCCCGGGGCGTCTTTGTTTTTTTTATTAAAATCCTATTGACCTGCCCCTGTTTTCGATATAAAATCATAAGAAAGATATGATAGAAAATGGAGGAAGAAGCTATGCCATACACTCTTGAGTCCGGACCCGATAACATAGTTAATATAAAAGTCGTCGGCGTCGGCGGCGCCGGAAACAACGTCGTCAACAACATGATAGAACAGGGCACCAAGGGTGTGGAGTTCGTTGCCATAAACACGGACAGGCAGGTGCTCTCCGTTTCGATGGCCGATCAGAAGCTCCAGATAGGCGAAAAGCTTACCCACGGTCAGGGCGCCGGCTCCGATCCCGAGGTGGGCAGAAAATCCGCCGAGGAGGACAGGAACAACATAGTCAAGGCCTTTGAGGATACCGACATGATGTTCATCACCGCCGGCATGGGCGGCGGCACCGGCACCGGAGCCGCTCCGGTGATCGCCGATATCGCCCGCGAGCAGGGCGTGCTGACCGTCGGCGTGGTGACCAAGCCCTTCAATTTCGAGGGCAAGCGCCGCATGCAGCAGGCCGAGGCCGGCATCAAGGAGCTGCTCGGCAAGGTGGACGCGCTGCTCGTTATACCCAACGACAGGCTGAGATACGTCACCGAGCAGAAGATAACGATGCTCAACGCCTTCTCCGTGGCCGACGACGTGCTCTTCCAGGCGGTCACGAGCATATCCGACCTTATAAAGAACACCGGCCTTATCAACCTTGACTTTGCCGACGTCACCACCATTATGAAGGACGCCGGCTACGCTCACATGGGCGTGGGCCGCGCGACGGGCAAGAACAAGGCGGAGGAGGCCTCGAGAGCGGCCATTGCCAGCCCGCTCATGGAGACCTCGATAGACGGCGCGAGAGGCGTGCTCGTCAGCATTACCGGTTCCAGCGACATGGGCCTGGAGGAAGTGGATATCGCGGTGGGCCTGGTGGAGGCGGCCGCGCATCCCGACGCCAACATTATCTTCGGCGCGTCTCTGGACGACTCTCTCGAGGACGAGATCAGAGTAATAGTCATCGCCACCGGCTTTGACAACGGCAGGCCGGGCAAGGCGCCCTCGGACGACAAGGCCGAAGAGCGTACGGAAGCGGCCGCGGAAGACGATAAGGATCCCCTCGAGGATATACTGAAGATATTCGAAAAAAATTAAATCCCGACCGATGATTGACGGGAGCGCCGCAGATTGTCTGTGACGCTCCCTTTGTGTAAGGGAAAACGCGAAGCAGACCCGACTTCGGCGTTTGACGCATCTTTTCCGCCGGCTCTTTGTCCGAAAAGCTTGAAATACACAAAGTATTCCCACGCTTTCCGAACTTCGATCCGACAAAAAATCTGCCGCCAACCGCTCTTGCCGGTCGGCTCCGCGCTTTCCCGGGATCATCACGGATTTTCAAACGGAGGCTTTTTTGGAAGACATTGTTTTTTCCGACGCTTTGATGGCGTCTCTCTACGTGATCTTTATCGTATGCATCTTCGTCCCGGTCTTTTATTATATCTGGTTCGCGATAAAGAAAAAAATAAACCACGTCGCGATACTCTGCGGCCTGGCTGTGTTTTTCGTTTTCGAATACTACCTGTCCGGGGGTATTCTGAAGCTGATCGAAGGCTCCGAAGGCATGGGGGCGTGGGGCACCGCCGCGCTGAGGACGCTCACGGTCGCCGCGGCGGAGACGGCGGGGATATGGCTGGGCCTGAAGCTGATGAGCCGTACTCATTCGTCCGTGCGCGTGCCGACGGGCTTCGCCCTCGGCTTCAGACTGTTCGACCTGCTGTATCTCGGAGCATTCAACAGTCTTTTGCGCCTCGCGAACGCCGTGCTTACCCGCGCCCGGGGCAAGGAGTACATACTTCAGTCCGTGGATGAGGAATACGTGCCGCAGATGGAGCAGCTGCTGCGTTCGCTGGCGGACACGAAGCCGTACGTATTTATAATGAGCGCGGTGGATTACGCCTGCATGTTCATCCTCTCGGCCGCCGTCGTGAGGATAATATGGTATTCGATAGAAGGCGGCCGCAGACCTCCCGACGTCAGGCTCGCGGGCGCGGCGTTCCTTTTCCGCGCCGCGGCGGAGCTGCCCATGGCGCTGTATCAGAGCGGGGGCGGAGGCTACGCCCTCTGCGCCGCGGCCTATTACCTGATGACCGCGCTCACCGCCGCGTTTGCCGTTGTCCTGTCGCGGTCGAGGGACGAGCGGGAAAAACCGCGCGCGGAAAGACTGCAGCCCCGGACGCGCGGGAAACGGCAGTAAGGGAGCGGCGGAGCGACTATTCGGAAAAAGTATACCTGGTGATATATCCGTTCCCGTCGCCGGTGGTGATGACCGTGCCGCCGTCGGGCAGCGGCGAGATATCCGTTACCGGCATGCCTGAGTGATCCTTTACGTACTGCCCGGGGCTTTCGGCGAAGGCCTCGACGAATTCCCTGCGGCTGTGTTCCTCGCCGCCGCAGGGATTGATGTATTC
>DBWE01000153.1:0-173 GCA_002308315.1 Clostridiales bacterium UBA1246
TCCCCGCCGGTATATCTGGCGGGCTTTTGCACGCGGGGAAGTATTTTTTCAAGTTCGGGTCTCATTCGGAAAGATCATTCCTTACGTTTTTTCCGCCCCGGCCGGGCGGCAGCATATTTGATATTTTACAACAGCCCGAAAGCAAAATCAATCAAAAGCCAAAATCCCCCCGC
>DBWE01000153.1:190-5737 GCA_002308315.1 Clostridiales bacterium UBA1246
GCGGCGCCGCGTCCGAACAGACCGGCGGCAAGCATAAAAAGCACGACCGCGCCGTCGAGCAGGGTCTCGGTCCTTTTCGTGATCCTTCCCCGGAGCATCCTCCCGCCGTCGAGCTTTGAATAGGGCAGCAGGTTGAACAGAGACAGCGCAAGGCTCGCTCTGCCCGTATCTCCGCGCGCCAGCGCCGCCAGCAGCAGACCCGCGGCAGGCCCCGCCGCGGCGGCGAGCGCGCTGCCGCGGCCGTCAAAGTCGATGCACATGCCGAAGGCCTCCATGCGTATCCCCGTCGGTCTGCCCCCGGTCGGCAGCATTGCGAGCAGGTGCCCCGCCTCGTGCGCCAGCACGGCNNACGGCGGCGAAAAAGGCTCTTCTGCCCGCGAGAACGTAGGCTCCCGCCGCGAAAACGAGGAAGCCTCCGCTGACGGCGAAGCGTATATTTTTATATGAGTTTTGGTTTGACATAATATCCTTTTATGCTATACTCTTTTAAAGAGCCCGAAGAGATTTTATAAGGGATGGTCACTATGGATTACCGCAGCGAGGCTCCCGAAGTGATCCGCGATTTTCTCAATTATCATGAGGTCATCCGCGGACATTCCAGGAAGACCGTGGACGAGTATTATCTCGATCTGCGCACCTTTCTGCGCTTCCTGCTCCGCCGCCGCGGAGCTGTCGACAAAAAAACACCATTTGACGAGATCGACATATCCCCGGTGGACCTGGATTTTCTCGCCGCGGTCGACCGCAGCGAGATATACGATTACATGAGCTTTCTCAGCCGCGACAGGGAAAGCGGCCACGGCCCGCGCGACAAGCGCAGCGGCCTTTCCGCCTCCAGCCGCGCCAGAAAGCTGGCCACTCTCCGTTCCCTTTTCAAGTACCTCACGGTCAAGACCGGCATGCTCGAAAAGAACCCGCTCGACGGCTTCGACTCTCCGCGCACCAAGCGCAGTCTGCCGAAGTATCTCAGTCTGGAGGAAAGCGTCAGGCTTCTCAGCAGCGTAGGCGGACGCAACGCCGTGAGAGACAGGTGCATACTCACCGTTTTTCTCAACTGCGGTCTGCGGATAAGCGAGCTTGCAGGGCTGGACCTGTCCGATTTCAGCGAGGACCGCCTGCGTGTATTGGGCAAAGGCGGCAAGGAGCGCGTGGTCTACCTTGACGGCGCTGCCCTCGCCACCGTTTCCGCGTACGCCGCCCTCCGCCGCGATATCGAGTCCGACTCCCCGGCGCTGTTTCTTTCCGAGCAGAAAAACCGCATTTCCCGCAGCACGGTCCACCGGCTCGTGAAAAAGCACCTCGGCGAGGCGGGGCTTGCCATGGAGGGCTATTCCGCCCACAAGCTCAGGCATACCGCCGCCACGCTCATGCTGAAAAACGGCGTGGATCTGCGCACCCTGCAGGAGCTTCTCGGGCACGAGCACCTCAATACCACGGAGATATACACCCACGTTGAAAACAGCGATCTGAGAACAGCGGCGCGGGCCAATCCTCTTTCGTCCTTCGACCCCGGCGCGGATAAGGATCTTGATAAGTAATGGTTTTTTCCGGTTTGCTCTTCATCTTCATATATCTCCCCGTCACGCTGGCCGTATACTATCTCTCGCCGCCGAAATGGAGAAACGCCTGGCTCTTCGCCGCCAACCTGATCTTCTACGGCTGGGGCGAGCCGGTATACGTGCTTCTGATGGTCTTTTCCGTGGCGCTCAACTATGCTTCCGGTCTGCTTATCGCCGCGCACCGCGACAGGGGCAGGGCGATCGTCGCGGTCAACACGGCGCTCAACCTTGCGCTGCTGATATTCTTCAAGTACTATGACTTCATTGCCGAAAATCTTTCCGCGATTTCTTTTCTGTCGTTCATGCACCCCATAGGCGTCACTCTGCCGATAGGCATTTCCTTCTATACCTTCCAGACCATGTCCTATCCCATAGACGTATACCGGGGCGACGCGGAGGTGCAGAAAAATTTTGTCAGCTTCGGCACCTTCGTCTCGCTCTTCCCTCAGCTTATAGCCGGGCCGATAATACGCTACAAAAGCATAGCTTCCCAGCTTTCCGAACGCAGAGTCGACGTGAAGCGCTTCTCCGCCGGAGTTACCCGCTTCTGCGCGGGGCTTGCCAAAAAGGTGCTTCTTGCCAACAATATAGGCGCTTTGTGGGACGTATACGCCTCGCGCGATCCTTCCTCTCTGTCGGCCGCCGGCGCCTGGCTCGGCGCGATAGCCTTCAGCTTTCAGATCTACTTCGATTTTTCCGGTTATTCGGATATGGCGATAGGTCTCGGGCATATGCTCGGCTTCGACTTCTGTGAAAACTTCAGCTATCCGTATATTTCCCGCAGCATCACCGAATTCTGGCGCCGCTGGCATATCTCGCTCGGGACCTGGTTCCGCGACTACGTCTATATTCCCCTCGGCGGCAACCGCAGGGGCCTTGCCCGGCAGCTCGTGAATATCTGCATAGTCTGGGCGCTCACCGGCATATGGCACGGCGCGAGCTGGAACTTCCTTTTATGGGGAGTATATTACGCAGTCCTGCTCATGCTCGAAAAGCTTTTCCTGCTCAGGGCGCTCGACCGCGCCCCGGCCGCCGTCGGACACGTCTATTCCCTGCTGCTGGTGATACTGGGCTGGGTGCTGTTCTCGGTAGAGGACATAGGAAGCTGCCTGCGCTATATTTCCGCCATGTTCGGCGGCGGCAGCGGGCTCTTCTCCGGAGAAGCGGCGTATTACCTGCGTTCCTTCGGCCCCACGCTGGCCGTTCTGATCGTTGCGAGCACGCCTCTGCCGAAAAAGCTTTATTCCCGCCTTCCGGACAAGGCGGTCTCGGTGCTCACGCCGGTGCTTACCGCGGCGGCGCTGCTGCTGTGCACCGCGTATCTGACCGACAGCACGTACAATCCCTTCCTTTATTTCAGATTTTAGGAGCCGACAATGAAGAAGACCGGAAGCGTGATCAACGTTCTTTGTTTTTCGCTCTTTATCGCCGTGTTCGCGGCGCTGCTCGTCTTTTCCCCGGATAAGGAAATGTCCGTCGAGGAAAACCGCAGGCTCGCCCGACTGCCGTCCTTCAGCTTTTCCGAGCTGTTTTCCGGCCGCTTCACGCGCGATTTTGAAAGCTGGATCACCGACCAGTTTCCCTTCCGCGACAGCTGGATAAGCCTCAAGTCCCGCGCAGAGCGTCTGTCGGGCAAGTGCGAGAACAACAACGTCTTTTTCGCCTCCGACGATACGCTCATATCCCGTTTCCCCGCTCCCGACATGTCGGTGGTCGACGCCAACACCGCGGCCGTTCGCGCTTTGGGCGAGTACGCGGAGGTATATCTTTCTCTTATCCCCACAGCCGCCGACGTATGGTCCGACCGCCTCCCCGCTCATGCCGATACGGCCGACCAGCGCGCGCTCACAGACTATATTTATCACGGCTGCGGCGTGAATACCGTCGATACGCGCTCCGCTCTTTACGCCCACCGCGACGAATATATATATTACCGCACCGACCACCACTGGACCACTCTCGGAGCGTATTACGGCTACGCCGCGCTCTGCTCCGCCATGGGTCTTGAGCCCGTGGACGGCTACGTTCCACGGACGGTCTCCGACAGCTTTTACGGAACGGTCTATTCCTCGTCGGGCGTCCGCTGGGTCCCGCCTGACAGCATAGACATATACGTCCCCGCCGAGGGCGTTCGGGTCACCGACTATGACGGCGAAGAGCACGAGGGCACGGTATATGACCTGAGCAAGCTCGACGGCAAGGACAAATACGCCGTGTTCTTCGGCGGGAATACGCCGCGCATGGTCATAGAGACCGGCGGCGAAGGCGGCAGGCTCCTGCTCATACGCGACTCTTATTCCGACTGCGAGCTGCCCTTCCTTTTCGCTCATTTTTCGCGCATCGACGTGCTCGACCTGCGCTATTACCGTATGAGCGTAAAGGAGTATATAGAAGAAAACCGCATTGACGCCGTTGTGGTCAACTACGGTCTAAGCAGCTTCTGCACCGACCTTTCCCCTGCTCTCATGGGCATGTGATCAACCACGGAGGAACTCACAATGAAAAAAAGCACAAATAAAACCGTTATTTTTCTCGCGGCGGAGCTGATCCTTCTGATCCTTTCGCTTCCGGCGAAATTCCCCGCGTCCCTGCGCATCGTCTTTGCCGCGGCTTCGTTCGCCGCTCCCCTGCCCATGCTGCTGCCGGAGATGATCGAGGAGCTCAGAAGAAGAGAGCTTACGTTCCGCCTGCTCATACCGGCCGCGCTGCTCATAACGCTCTGCACCGGCGCCTTCACCGCGGCGGCCGTCGGCATGCTCATATACCGTGCCGCGACTCTTCTGCTGCCCTTCCGCGCGGAACGCTCGCGCGCCGTCGCCGAGACGAGGCTTGAAATGTCCGGTCTTTCCGGCTTCTCTGCCGCGTTCGATCCCGTTCCCGACGTCAGAGGCCGATTTTTCATCTTCCTGCGTAAAAATCTCACTTATATCATTCTCGCTGCCGCGCTGATCACCGGCGTGCTCACCGCGCTTCTTTCTCCGCGCGGCGTCGTCGAGGGCGTCAGACGCGCCTGCGTGCTTATCGCCGTTTCCGGAGCTGCCCCGCTTTTCGCCGCCTTCCCCGCTGCCGATCTCGCGGCCGCGGCCGCGGCCGCGGAAAACGGCGCTGTTTTTTCCTCCGGCGCGATACCCGCCATGCTCGACGTGAACTGCGTGTATATGTCCGCCGATGAAAGCAAACGCTTCGGCAACGCTCAGGCAGTCAGCGTAAATCCCGATTTCATCAAGCCGGACGGTCTTATCATGCTTGCCGCCGCGGCCCATGCCGCTGTCGGCGGACGGACTGCCGCCGTCCTCGGCGAGCTCTGTCCCGGCGAAGTCGACGCCTCCGCCGTGACGTCCTTCAACGAACTGCCCGGCTACGGCGTGATCGCCTCCATGCGCGATATCACCGTCCTTGCGGGCAGCGCGGAGCTGCTGGAGCAGAGCGGACTGCAGGTGATAGGCTTCCGCGACGGCGAGGACGTGATCCACATTGCCGTAAACGGCAGATACGCCGGCTATATAATGCTCGACGGCGACGAGCTTACGGAGAGCGAATTCCGCAGCGAGCTCGCCGGCATGGGCATACGCGCGCTCAGCTCCCTGAGCCAGCGCGGCAGAAACGACGTGACTCTCATAGCCTCCTCCGACGGCGGAGAGTCCGGCGAGCTGTTTGACGGCGACCTATACGCTTCCCTCGGCGCCCGCGGCGGCAAGGCCGACGTATATACGGCCGCGGGCGGCTTTGAGGCTCTGCGCAGGGTCTTCCGTCTCAGCTACAACGCTCTGAGCGTCCGCACCGGCGCTTTCATGATCTCCGCCTGTCTCAAGCTTGTCGTGATGCTCACAGCGGTCTTCGGCCTGGTTCCCATATGGCTCGCCGTGGCGATCGAGGCCGCGGGCGTCTACGCCGGGCTGATGTTCGCCCTGCGCGCGCTGGACGCGGATTGTTAAGCAGACGTAACCTATAAGAACACGCTTCAAACGGCGCTCTTTCGGCGCTTTTC
>DBWE01000135.1:0-143 GCA_002308315.1 Clostridiales bacterium UBA1246
ACGGCCACCCTTATCGGCCGGCTGCTGGGCGGCCCGGTCGGGCTCGGGACCGTTATCTGCGCCTTCGGAGCGGGGCCGGTGATGCAGCTCGCTTTTCGGACGGTGCGCTTTGACGCCACGGCGATAAAGCATCAGCGGCTGGG
>DBWE01000135.1:304-682 GCA_002308315.1 Clostridiales bacterium UBA1246
CGCCGCTCAGTCCGGGCGCTCGCCGAACGCTCCGTCCTTTACCAGCTCCAGGAAGGCCTCCACCACGCGGGGGCTGAGCTGGGTGCCGGAGCAGCGCTTTATCTCCTCGACCACGCTGCCGAGCTCCATTTTCCTGCGGTAGGGCCTCGTGGAAAACATGGCGTCGAAGGTGTCGGCAACGGCTATTATCTGCGCGACCTCGGGTATCTCGTCTCCTTTGAGGCCGCGGGGATAACCCTTGCCGTCGTAACGCTCATGGTGGCAGCCGGCGCCGAGCGCGATATCGGGAGCGATGTCTATTTCCTTGAGAACGTCAAAGCCCTTCTGCGAATGGCCCTTCATGAGCGCGTATTCCTCGTCGTCAAGGCGGCCGGGCTT
>DBWE01000135.1:704-1014 GCA_002308315.1 Clostridiales bacterium UBA1246
TCTTGCCCACGTCGTGCAGCAGGGCGATGTGGTACATGTGATTGACCTCTTCGCGGCTCTTGCCCATTTTTTCGGCCAGCATCGCCGTGTATTTCGCGACGCGGGAGGAGTGACCGTTGGTATAATGGTCGCGCATGTCGACGCATTCGGAAAAAACCTTGGTGATATCGTCGATATAGCGCTGCTGTTCCTCCTGCCGCTTCAGGAGCAGTCTGGTCTTGCGGCGGATAAAGACCCTTACGGACAGCGCGATGACCGCGGCGAGCAGCACGGCGCAGACGACATAGAACCAGGTCTGTTCCGAGAGCCG
>DBWE01000135.1:1171-3327 GCA_002308315.1 Clostridiales bacterium UBA1246
AACCGAGGATGAACTCGGCGGTGTCGGAGAAAAGCAGCTCGGATATGTCCACGGTGACGCGCTTTGCGTTTTTCGATATCCGGAGAGTCGTCGGATGCTCATAAAGCACGTCGTCCACCTCGACGCTGTTCAGCACGACGGGGGGCATCGCCGCGTTCGTGCCCCGGAAAAAGAAGGCGCTCACGCCTCTGCGGGTGGGTATGTACAGCGTGCCGTCCTCGTCGAGCCAGCTCCAGGTGTTGGCGTTCAGCGTACCGGTCAGTCCGCATTTTACGCCGTACTGAGCCGTATATACCTCCTCTCCGGCAAGCACCCCGGCCTTGTCGGCGGAAAATACGCCGCCGTTCTGCAGCAGCCACAGGCGGNNGGCGGCCGCCGACGTCGTAAAGGCCGAAAATGCTTCCGGAACCGGGTTTCACGCCCGCGAGCCTTCGAAAGCTGCCGTCTTCATAATAGAAAAGCTTATCCGCGGCGCAGACGAAGAAATTGCCGTCGGCGTCGGAGTCGGGCTGCATGCGAAGGATGACGCCCTCGCTGAGCCCCCGGTCAAAGCCGAGATTTTCCGGCCCGTTTTCCGTCAGTCTGTATATGCCGCTGCCGTCCGTGCCGACATAAATGCTGCCGTCCAGCTCCATGGCGCACAGCACCGAGGTCGTCTCAAGGCCGTCCTCGGCGCCGAAGCTTTCGACTATCGCGCCGTTTTCGACGATGCAGGCCCCGCCCTGGTGTCCCACAAGCATCCGTCCGTCCGAAAGAGCGTATACCACGCGGACCTTTTCGCTGCTCAGTCCCTCCGCGGGGCCGAAATCGAAGCTTTCCCGGGTCGCGGGATCGTAGCACAGCGCGCCGTGAGGGGAATACGTCGCCATCCACACGCGGCCGAGGGCGTCCGCGGTAATGCAGCGTATCCTTATGCCGCGAAGAGCTTCGACGATGTCGGCCTCGACGGGAGACCAGTTTTCGTCGTAAAGCAGCAGCCCTTCGTCGGTGCCGAGATAGAATACGCCGTCCTGCTTTGCCACGGCGTTGACGGTACGGCTCCCCAGATCGGAATTGTAATTGCAGCTGTCAAAGCAGCCCGAGGAGAAGCGTACGACGCCGTAGTTGGAGGAGGCCACCCAATAGCTGCCCTCGCAGTCCAATATCGCGCTGTTGGCGGAGATGTTGTTTTCAAGCCCGCAGTTCACGCGCCGGTAGCCGCTTTCCTCTTCGAGGACGCCGAAGCCTGTCAGGGAGCTGACGAGTATCGAGCCGTCGGCCGCGGGCCGTATTTCATTGACCGCGCCCGCGCCGGGGAGGGCATACTCGGTGCGCGCGAAGCTGCCCGGGTCCTCCGGCACGGTATCCGGGCCATATGTGAGCTTTACTATCCTTTCATCGGTAAAGCCGACGTATATATTTTCCGAACCGTCGGAGCAGACGGCCGAAACGCCGCCGCTTCCGAACAGCTCGCCGGAGGAATACCCGGCGATGAAGCCGCCGTCGGAGAACACGAAAAGCCCGCCGCTGTCGCTTACCGCCCATATGTTCCCGCGCCCGTCGGCCGCCGCGCCGGTAAAACGGGCGTTTTCCGGCTCGGGACAGGCGCAGGGTATCAGCTCCGCGTCGGCGAGCTTCGCCATGCCGGAGGTGGAAGCGGCGTATACCGTGCCGTCGGGCCCCTCCGCAAAGCCCCGTATACTCAGAAAGGAGGACCCGTCTCCGGACAGGATGCGGGTCCAGTCGCCGCCGCGCAGCATGTAGGCTCCGGCGCCGTTGGTGCCTATATACAGCGTGCCGTCGGAGCCTTCGAAAAGGGCGCGTATCGCGGAGTTGTCCAGACGGTCGCTGAAATCCTGCATGACGGAGCCGTCATAGCGTATCAGCCCGCTGTAGCTGCCTATCCACAGATAGCCGTTCCGCGTCTGCAGGACGGCGTTCGCCTCTCCGGAGAGAAGACCGTTCTCTTCGTTGTACACCTCGACGATACAGCCGGGCCGCCGGCCGCCGTCTTCCGCCGCGCGCGCCGGAAGCGTCGGGAGAAGCAGAAAAATGCCGATCAGAAAAACAAATAACCGTTTCACATTTGTCAGCTCCGTATGACTTGGTAATAATATACATTTAAACCTTATCATAATAACATATACCCGGATAATACGCAATGACCGATAACGGAC
>DBWE01000210.1:0-2785 GCA_002308315.1 Clostridiales bacterium UBA1246
GGCGGCAAGACCGGTGGCCACGGAGAAGGCGCCGGAGCCGCTGCTGCCGGAGCGGACCTCAAGGGCGGAGAGAAATTCGTTTTCAAGAGAACGCATCATCCCCACGCCGTTTTCGAACTGCGGGTAGCCGCCGTAATAATCCTCCTCCGGGATATCCCGGCCGGCNNCGCAGGAAAAGCTCGTCCGCGCAGCAGAAAATCCGCTCGCCGTAACGCGCGGCGCACTCGCATCCGAAAGCGTCCACGGCGTCGATTATTTCCGCGGCGGAGTCCGGAGTGACCGGGGAGAGGGGATAGAGGCCCTCGCGATGGCGGGTAAGGCCCACCGGGACCACGGACACGCTGCTCACGGAGGGATAAAGCGCGGCAAGCTCGCGCATGCTGCGCAGGAGCACGCTGCCGTCGTTTATGCCGGGGCAGACGACTATCTGACAGTTCATGGCTATGCCCGCCTCGGAAAAGCGGCGCATGATATCCATGCATCTGCCCGCGTTTTCATTGCCGAGCATGAAGCGGCGCACGTCGGGATCGGTCGCCTGAACGGAGACGTTCACGGGGCTTATGCGCAGCTCGCAAATGCGTTCGATCTCGCGCGGGGAAAGATTGGTAAGCGAAATGTAATTGCCCTGAAGAAAGCTGAGGCGGGCGTCGTCGTCCTTGAAATAGAGCGTTTTCCGCATCCCGGACGGGAGCTGATCTATAAAGCAGAAAACGCATTTGTTCGAGCAGGAGCGCGCCTTGTCCATGAGGTAGCTTTCAAATTCGAGCCCCAGGGGAAGACCCTCGTCCTTGACGATGCGGGCGAAGCGTATCTTGCCCGAGCGCGTGTATTCCACGGTAAGGCGGGAGTCGGAGGAATAATACTTATAGTCGAGCACGTCACGGATGAATTTGCCGTTGACGGCCACGAGAAAATCGCCCGCGCGCATACCTGCGCGGGCTGCCGGGCTGTCGGGAGCGACGCTGACTATAAGCTGGGGCATCGTATGAACTCTCCTTTTGACTCGCTTACGAAAACAGAGGGGGCGACGCCCCCTCTGCTTTGATGCCTGGTTATTTTTCCGCAGCGATCTTGATGACCTCTCTGCCGTCGTAGGAGCCGCAGTTTTTGCAGACCCTGTGGGGCAGATGGTACGCCCCGCACTTGGGGCAGGCAACGAGAGAGGGAGCGGTGAGCTTCCAAACGGAGGAGCGCCTCTTATCTCTTCTTGCCTTCGATACTTTTCCTTTCGGTACAGCCATTATGACACCTCCTGTTAATCTGATAATAGCTGTCCTAATACAGCTAATCGGGAGTCCGGTTCGGCTCCGCAGCCGCAGGGACCGTCGTTGAGGTTTCTGCCGCAGCGCGGGCAGAGACCCTTGCAGTCCTCACTGCAGAGTATCTTGGTATCCATGCCGAGAACGAAAGCGTCGGCGGCTATCTCGCCGAGATCGACGAAGTCTCCGTCCAGCAGGAAAATATCGGGGTTTTCACTGTCCTGAAGCTCGGCGGCCAGAACGGCGTCGAGAGGGAAGACCATTTCCCTTTCAAAACTTTTGCCGCAGCGGTCACACACGAGGAGCAGCTTTGCGCTGAGCCTGCCCTTCAAGGTGAGCACCCCCGCGCTGTTTATCACGCAGCCCGCAGCCCTCAAGGGCGCGGAAAACGCGGCGACAGAGGGAAGCTCCAGCCCCTCCGGCCCGATCTCGCAGTCGAAATCGACGCATCCCGGGTCGGCAATGACGGTATGAAGGTCAAGGCGCATAAAATCACCCCTGTCTTACAACAGCGCTCGATTATTATAATGTACGCCCGGGCGTTTGTCAAATCTTTTCTGATAAAAAACCACTGTATTTTTCCCTTGAATTATAGTAATATGTCTATTACAATCAATACAATATTGTAAATACGTCCGGAGATGGAGAATAATGGATCAGAAGTACAGCGTAAACCTTTCCACGCTGGTGAACGAATTTGAGCTCAACGTGGCATACAAGCCGCCGCATTACGAAGAGGTCAGGGTCGTTACGCCGGACCTGAACAGGCCCGGAATGCAGCTGATAGGCTTTTTCAGCCATTTTGACAACGATCGCCTTCAGATCATGGGCATCGTTGAAACGATGTATCTGAAAACGCTGCCCTCGGTGGAGCGCAGGAAATGCTTTGAAATGCTGCTCAAGCGGGATATCCCGGCGCTCATCATCTGCCACGGCATGGAGGTATACCCCGAGTGCATGGAAATGGCGCAGAAATACGGCGTCACGCTCCTGACTACGGAGATAGAGACCTCCGTTTTCGAGGCGGAGCTCATCGCCACGCTCAACGTATATCTCGGGCCGCGCATAATGCGGCACGGGGTGATGATGGAGGTATACGGCGAGGGCATACTTTTGACGGGCGAAAGCGGAGTCGGCAAGAGCGAGACCGCCATAGAGCTTGTCAAACGCGGCCACCGGCTCATCGCGGACGACGCCGTGGAGATCAAGAAGATCTCCTACAACACGCTTTTTGCCTCGGCTCCCGACCTTATCAGACATTATATCGAGCTGCGCGGCATAGGCGTGGTGGACGTGATGAGACTGTTCGGCATGGGCGCGGTAAAGTCGTATGAGCAGCTGAGCCTCATCATAAACATAGAACCGTGGGAAGACGGGAAAATGTACGACCGCCTCGGCCTCGAAAACAATTACAGCACGCTGCTCGGCGTCAAGATACCCACGATCTCGGTGCCGATAAAGCCGGGACGCAACCTCGCGGTGATAGTCGAGGTCGCCGCGATGAACAACAGACAGAAAAAGATGGG
>DBWE01000210.1:2846-2997 GCA_002308315.1 Clostridiales bacterium UBA1246
AAAGACGGCGCTGCGGAACAGTAAGGAAGGTAAACAGGCACATGGGCAGAACTCTTGCCGACGAAATACGCGAAAAGCTGCCGCGGATCGAGCTGCGGGAAAACGAACCCCTGGCGAACCATACCAGCTTCAGGATAGGCGGACCGGCAAA
>DBWE01000199.1:0-6896 GCA_002308315.1 Clostridiales bacterium UBA1246
TGGTTCACATCAATTTACATCGCAGAATAATTCTTCCGTTCTTCGCCCCGTGACTGTTGACAAACCCCGCAGTTGTGTTAGAATATTTGAAGACAAAGTGAAGAGAATATTTTTTATTATACTGATAAGGAGAATACATCATGGAACTTAAAGGCTCAAAGACCGAGAAGAACCTCAGAGAGGCTTTTGCCGGAGAATCTCAGGCAAGAAATAAATACACCTACTTCGCTTCCGTCGCGCGCAAGGAGGGCTATGAGCAGATCGCGGCGATATTCGAAATGACCGCCGCCAACGAAAAAGAACACGCCAAAATNNGTTCAAGGAGCTCGGCGAGCTCGGCGACACCTCTGCCAACCTCTCCGCTGCCGCTGCCGGCGAGAACTATGAGTGGACCGATATGTACGACCGTTTCGCGAAGGAAGCCGAGGAAGAGGGCTTCAAGGCAATCGCGGCGAAATTCAGAATGGTAGGCATGATCGAAAAATCTCACGAGGAGCGTTATCGCGCTCTGCTGAGCAACGTCCAGATGCAGGCCGTATTTGAAAAGAGCGAGGAGACCATATGGGAATGCCGCAACTGCGGTCATCTCGTCATTGGCAAGAAAGCCCCCGCCGTCTGCCCCGTGTGCGCTCATCCTCAGAGCTATTTTGAGGTCAGAGGCTCCAATTACTGATCCGTTCATTGCTTCAAAGCGCGGAAGAGCCCGTAAGCTTTTCCGCGCTTTCCTTTTGTTTTGATAGTCTCCTTGATTGACTTGATAGAGCATTTCTTGTATAATAATATATGTGTAAATGTGAACACAAAAGCTCTGTACACTGCCGCGGCGGCACAGCTGTCGCTTACCGCCCGACGGTGACGGCCGGGTCTTTGGCACATTCTCTTTCATTTTTTCGGGAGCAGCTCCATGAAGAACAAATTCAAAGCCGATAATCAAAGCATAGTAAGCTTCAGCCTGATGGGCCCGGAAAGCGGCGGTCCTTGTCTCGTTGACTCCAATGACGGCCGCATAACCCGCATAAGGCCGTATTTCTACGACAAGGAATACACCGACGCCAACTGCAATCCCTGGCGCATCAATGCCCGCGGCAGTACCTTCTCGGCGCCCGACCGCGTTACGGTCACGCCCTTCGGCCTCGGCTATAAAAGCAGAGTATATTCAAAAAACCGTGTCAGATACCCTCTCAAGCGCGTGGATTGGGACCCGAAAGGCGAACGCAATCCTCAAAACCGCGGCGTCAGCCGGTATATCCGCATTTCATGGGACGAAGCCGCTCAGATCGCGGCGGACGAGCTCGTGCGCATCAGGGATACCTACGGCTGCGAGGCCGTGCTGTGTCAGGCGGACATGCACGGCGAGGGTAAGAACACCGCTCCCAGCCACGGCTGTCCCAACCGACTTTTGTCACTCATGGGCGGCTATACTCTTCAGATGCGAAACATGGACAGCTGGGAAGGCTGGTTCTGGGGCGCAAAATACGTATGGGGCTGCGAGCCGGTGGGCGAAATGGCGCCTCAGGCCAATCTTTACCCCGACATAGCCGCAAATTCCGATCTGCTGCTTTTCTGGGGCTGCGACCCGGAGACCACGCCTCTCGGAGTAGTCAGTCATCTTCCCGGCAGGCTCTGCAGCTGGCTTACTCAAATAGGTATAAAAAGCGTATATGTCTGTCCCGACCTCAATTACGGCGCCGCAATACACGCGGACAAGTGGATACCAATACTTCCGAACACGGACGTTGCCCTGCAGCTCGCCATAGCCTATGTATGGATAACAGAGGATCTGTACGACAGGGAGTATATTGCCGCACATGCTTACGGCTTTGACAAATTCGAGGATTATGTTCTCGGCCGTGAGGACGGCGTCGCAAAAACTCCCGCCTGGGCGAGCGAAAAGTGCGGCGTTGCGCAGTGGACGATCAAGGCCCTTGCCCGCGATTGGGCAGCGCGCACGGCCAGTATAATTCACGGCAACGGCGGTCCCTATATCCGCGGGCCTTATTCCTCGGAGCCGGCGAGGCTCGAGGTGATGCTCCTCGGCATGCAGGGCCTGGGCAGGCCCGGCGTGCATCAGGCGAAAATGATCGAATGGAGTCTGTGGAACCGCGATTATCCGGTTCCCTTCCAGGGGCAGTTCGTTCCGAAAATAACGGCCATTGCCGATCCGCTCCGCCCCGTGGAGGGAGACGTCGATCCCGAAATAAACATGGACCGCTTCGTTCTGACAAAGGCTCAGAAGGAACGCGCGCCGGAGCTGATAGAGCTGTTCCGTCAGCTTCCCGCGCCCAAGCAGTTCATTCCCCGCTGCCTTGTGCACGAGGCGATAATAAACGGTCACGCCGAGTGGCGCGGACTGCAGTGCTTTTCATCCAGCCAGCAGCCCCGCGAGGGCAACGTACGTCTGCCCACTCAGCAGTACCAGTTCGAAAAAATGCAGTATCCCCGCGAGGGGCTCAGTCGGGTGCATATGATCTGGACCGACGCTCCGTGTCAGGTCACCTGCTGGAACGACGGCAATCTCAGCATACGCGCCTACCGCGACGAAAGCATAGAGACGATAATCGCTCAGCATCCCTGGCTTGAAAACGACTGCTACTTTGCCGATCTTATCTTCCCCGTCGCGACCAAGCACGAAATGAGCGATCTCGGCAACGATATGTCGAGCGGTGCGTTCACGAGCATATATCTTGCCGAGCCCTGCTGCCCCCCGGTAGGAGAAAGCCTCAGTGACTTCGACGTCTGCGCCAGAGTCGCCGAGAAGCTCGGCAAAGAATATTACGACGCCTATACCGGCAACATGACCCAGGATGAGCGCGTGCGCTTCTTCTATAAGGCGACGGGCTGCGAGGAATACATGAGCTGGGAGGAATTCAGACAGCGCAAGATATTCGTCGTTCCCTGCAAGCCGCAGGAGGAGCACGAAGCCATACCCGCGGGGCTCATTGATTTTTACCGCGACCCGGAGGGAAATCCCCTGTCGACTCCTACGGGAAAGCTGGAATTTTACTCCACTCAGATCGCCGAATTCACTCCCGACGATCCCGAGCGCCCGCCCGTACCGCACTGGATAGAAAGCGGTCCCAGCCATGACGAACGCTTAAGCTCGCCCCGGGCCGAAAAATACCCCCTGCTCTGCATGTCGAACCACGGGCGCTGGCGCATGCACGCTCAGTGCGACGATATCATATGGAACCGCGAGGTCGAGACCATGAAGATCCGCGCCTTCGACGGTTACCAGTACGAGCCCGTATGGCTGCACACCTCCGAGGCCGAAAAGCGCGGAATAAAGCACGGGGACGTGGTAAAGGTATTCAATGAGCGCGGGATCGTTCTGTGCGGGGCGTATGTCACCGAAAGGCTGATGCCCGGCGTATGCTATGTGGACCACGGCTCGCGTCTCGACCCCATAATCCCCGGCCTGCTTGACCGCGGCGGCGCGATCAACACCATCACGCCCACCTCCACCACCTCCAAAAACGCCACCGGCATGGCCGTCAGCGGCTTCCTTGCGCAGGTGGAAAAGGTCAGCGACGGGGAATGGGCCGAATGGCGCCGCAAATATCCCGAAGCCTTCGCGCGGAAGGTCGACGAGGCCTGCGGCGTATGCCTCGAGGGCTGGCTTATCGACGAGGACCGATAGTCTCAAAAGCCTGACCAAAGCATAAAACAGCCTCTGTCCGCAAAGCACGGACAGAGGCTGTTATTATGCGTTTCCTCACATGAGCGCGATCTCTCTCGATACCCACCATGAGTTCATATAGACAATGAACATCTTATTTTCTGTAATGATATACAGCCAGTCGCCTATATACAGACTGCGGGTATTCCACGTATAGCCTTCAATGTCTATGACCGTCTGTCTGACGAAGCCGGAGTCGGTATACCTGTATACCTCATATCCCGTATCCGTGGCAAAACCGATGAGGTTTTTCTCGCTGTCAACGAGTATGGCGTGATGGTCGTTGAGCGCCGGGGTATAATAAGCGTCCAGGAGCAGAACGGACAGCTCGCTCACGTCATAGGGATCCGATACGTCGAACATGCTCAGCTTCACACGGTCCTGCCAGGTCTGCTCGGGATCCTCCGAGCCCATTCCGAGTCCGAGCAGGAGTCCCTCGCCGTAGGGATGCAGATATTCCGAAAAGCCCGGTATCTTCAGCGCCGACATCAGCCTGGGCTCCCCGGGATCGGAAACGTCCACGGCAAAGAGCGGATCCGTCTGGCGGTAAGTGACGAAATAAGCCGTGTCCCCGCTGAAACGCACGGAATATACCGTTTCGTTCTCGCCGAGTCCGGTGAGGCTGCCCACGATCTCCATATCCTTATCCAGGATATAAAGGCCCGACGAGGACGGGCTGCGCTCCTCGGGATATCTATAATTCACAAAGCCGTATTCTTCATCCGTATAAGTGGTGTATCTGTACGGTTCGTTGGTGGTGACTATCCTGAAATAGCCGTCTCTTTCATCCATCGCAAACTGTCCGATTATGCGCCCGTCCACCTTGCCGTTTGCCTCGGCGGTGATCGAGCCGTCCTCTTCAAGCCCTATGCGCACAAGAGAGGTGCGGTATCCGCTGAAATAATCCCTTACCGTGTACACGCTCTCGGTATATATCGAAAGCTCCTCATTTACCCATTCGGACGAGGCCAGATATATGCAGTCCTCATTCATGTACATATCAGCGTTTCCCGCTCCCAGCACCGCCTCGCAGGATATCATTTCGCCCCCGGAAGCGTCGCTGGAGGTCACCACAAGATAGCGGCTCTCGTCACTGTCGGGAAGCATGATTATCCTGTCCGCGGCGATAAGTTCGGGGGTGCCGCCTCTGTATATATTCGGCACAAAGCTTCCGGGGTCGTCAAAGACCCAGTCATATACCCCGTACGAGGTCACGATGTACAGTATCCCGCCGTACATGCGTCCGGAGAGATAATAGCCGTCCTGCCCCGTTTTGGATATCAGCTGCGGGGCCTCGGGGACGCTCAGATCGTAATACAGCACTTCCGTTCTCTGACTGTTGGAGTATGAGTACTTCCCTTCGTTCTCATCGTAGCTCTCGCTGTATTCGTCCGTTCCGTATACCACGGCGAGAGTGTTCTCGTACAGGAACATTTCTCTCACGTTGCAGTAATGGCCTTCTGACGTCCATCCGCTGTCGCTTTTCAGATAACTGTCGTTGCTTTCCGGCACTTCAAGCTCCGTGCGGGACATGCGCAGGGTATCGGATCCCGCGGCGCGGTATATCTCAAGAGTAGTTCCCTTGAGAATATATATGTATTTCCCGTCGGTCTTGACTATGTCGCCTTCGTCCACTCCGGCCACCTGAACGTTGGTACCGGACCAGTCCGACTCCGCCTTTACTCCGCCTCCGAAGGACGCCGATGCGGGCGCTTCCTCGGCAACGGCATCAGCCATTTCCATGTCGTTGGTCACGGCAAAATCTCCGAAGCCTCCGCGGAAGCCCGAATAATATCCATAGGACGAATTGGAGCTGAGGTTTATCGCGTCGATCGCCGCGGCTATATCGCCGTAGCTTTCAAAGCCCATATCCGCCTCGCCGCCCGCCTGTACCGGCGGCGCGGACGGCGCCGCAGTAACGGCGGGAGCGGGCGTATCCGCCGGTCCGGGAGACGGATTCCGGTCCTCCGAAGATTCGGACTCGCTTCCGGCATCCTCCTTCGCGGCGTCGGTGGGAGCGGGCGTGTTTTCGGCGGTCGGCGTCTCCCCGGGCGTTTCCTGCCGCAGTTCTTCCGGGGCTGCGGCGTTGTCTGTTACGAACGGTTCGGGGCTTTCGCCCGTATCGTCCACCGGCGGAACGCGCGGCGCGCAGCCCGCCAGAAGCATCAGCACCAATACGGCGCATAAAAGTTTTTTCATTCAGCATCATCTCCCGTAAATGCTTTGACGATATGTTACTGAAAAAGTTCCGGCTTGTCAAGAAGGCGAAAAGGTTATAGAATGAAAGTACAACGATCAAGGAGAGATGACCGTGCTCAACGTATGCCTGTGCAACGATTCTTTTCCTCCGCTGATAGACGGCGTCGCAAACGCCGTATTGAATTACGCGACCGTTATCAATGCCGAATACGGACGCAGCGTCGTGGCCACGCCGGAGTACCCCGGCGTGACTGATGATTATCCTTTCCCGGTCATAAGATACCCCAGCATAAACACTACCCGGCTCCTCGGCTATCGCGCCGGAATGCCGTTCAGTCCGGAAACGCTGAGCAAGCTCAACGCAATGGGCATAGACCTCATCCATTCCCACTGCCCCGCGGCGTCCACGCTGCTTGCGCGGGGACTGCGCGAGATCGTCAACGCTCCCGTCGTATTTACATATCATACCAAATTCGATATTGACATAGCCAGGGCGATAAAGGGCAATTTCCTCCAGGATATGGCGATCAAAATGATAGTCGAAAACGTTTCGGCATGCGACGAGGTATGGGTGGTCAGCAGGGGCGCAGGGGAAAACCTGCGTTCTCTCGGCTACGGCGGCGACTACATCGTTATGGAAAACGGGGTCGATATCCCTCTCGGGACCGTCTCTCCGGAAGCCGTCGCTTCAGTCACAAGGGCGTATGATCTTCCGCCGGGGCTGCCCGTGTTTCTCTTCGTCGGACGGCTCATGTGGTATAAGGGCATCGATCTTATCCTCGACTCTCTTTCCGCTCTCAGAGCAAAGGGCAAGGCTTTCCGCATGGTGTTCATAGGCGACGGCGGCGACCGCGAGGAAATAGAAAAACGCGTGCGTGAGCTCGGGCTCGAAGAATGCATTTTTGTCGGCGCGGTCACAAACCGCGACGAACTGAGGGCATGGTACTGCCGGGCAGACATGCTGCTCTTCCCTTCCACCTTTGATACCAACGGGCTCGTGGTCCGGGAAGCCGCGGCCTGC
>DBWE01000199.1:6935-10101 GCA_002308315.1 Clostridiales bacterium UBA1246
GCGGAACGGCATCCTTGTGGAAAAGGACGTATCCTGCCTTACCGAAACGCTGTATGATCTGTGCTCCTCCGGCGCGTCCGAGCGGATGAAGCGCATCGGAGAGACGGCGGCAAAGGAGCTGTACATTTCCTGGGGCGACAGCGTCCGCCGGGCCTATTCGCGTTATGAAACAGTATGCGAAAACTGGAAAAGCGGTATGTATGAAAAGCGCCGCAAGGATTCTCTTGACGATCTTTACAGCATTTTCGGTGAAATCGGGGCGGGCCTACNNGGAGCGCGCCCGATCCACCACGCAGAAGCTGAGAGGCCTGTTTGACGGGCGCTATCTCTGATACTCCGGCCGTGATCCGGGGGCGAGCATGATCGCTCGCCCCGACGTTTTTTTATTGCTTTTTTTCAAGCTCCTCGGCCGTATGTCCGTACAGCCGCCACTGTCTGACTTTTCTCTTCAGCTTTTCCGTGAGCTGCTTGTCTTCTTTTATTCCGAACCAGTCGAAAAAATCTTTTCGAACGAACGGACCGTACAGCTCGCTCGCCAGGAGCATATACAGACTGTCCACCGCGGCAATAGCCCTGCTTTCGCCCATATTCTCCTGCAGGCTGAGCCTGTAAAGCTCCAACTCGCGGAAAATATCGTAATAATCACTTTCGCCCAACCGCTCCAGCTTCTCACGGTCGGGAAGGTATCTTTCGATCCCCGCTCTGACGGAGATATAATCCTTCGCGAGCTCCGGGCGCGCCGTCGGGTGCAGCACATATCCGTCCTCGATGACATACCCCTGCCCGTCGTCAAGACCCTCGAGCATGGACAAAGCCTGCTGCTTCGTGATACTTCCGTACTCTGAGCGAAGGGCAAATATCTCGCAAAGCTCTTCAAGGGTCAGAGCGCCGTACAGCTTGGCGCAGGCGGCGGCGAAGGCGTCCAGCTCGTCGCGTTTGAGCTTGTATTCTCCGAAGCCGATCCGGTCAAGATCTCTCCACAGTCTTCTGAGCTCCTCGGGCACGACTATGAAGATCCCTCTCTCTGTTTTGAAGGCCGTCATAAGGCAGAACATGAGCGCGCTGCGATGCCGCGGCAGGACGACTCCTTCGTCGTTGATGAAGGTCTCCCCCGCCGCTCTGCGGAAAAGCAGGAAATCCGCCTTCGGTATCGCGAGCAGTATCATTTTCAGATTTTCGGGCTCAAGCAGCCAGCGGGCCGCCGCTCTTCCGTCCCCGGTCCCTATCACTCCGCACAGCGCTTCGATATCCTCCCGGCTCCGCAGCGCGATGTGCTCATCCAAAGCGAAGCAGGGCTCGCAGGGACAGGCGAAGTCGGCGTTGAGCGCCGAAGACGCCGAATTCGTGTTGTCATTAACGTTCTTCATACGCACATTATAATTCCGTATTGCCTTTTTTACAGGCATCCGCTCCGACAGAACGATGTCGGAGCGGATGTGTTTTTTCGGACAACGGATCTCCGTTTTATTTCGTCAGCTTGTATGCGAGCGTTGTTTTCACGGGATACTGCTCGCTGAGGTCATCGATCAGCTCGTCGTACTTATCCTGCGAGAGCAGCTCGGAGGATATCGTTTCACGGTAGTTGTCTCCGTAACCGTCCATGCGTATCAGATAATACGTGCTTCCGTCTTCGATCACACTGAAGTCGCCCTCGGTGCGTCCTTCCTCAAACGCATATTCGTTTACAAGGCCGGAAACGAAAGCGTCCTTGGACATGCCGGTGTAGGCTCCGCCCGTGGCAGCCGAAACGGCGTCCTGCGAATAGCGTACCGCGAGGTCCTCAAAGTTCTCGACCGTGGGATTTTCTGAATACTGTGCGGCGACGTCGTCCGCCAGATCCTTTGCCGCCCGGATCGCTTCCTCGCTTATCTCGCCGGTCTCCTCGTCGGCCTCAGCGGAAACGGTGATCACGTGATAATCGGCCAGCTGATAATCGTTGTCTTCGATCCCTATGAACATCAGTGCGTAATAACCGTTATCGCTCTCCATCACGACGGTGTCTCCGTAGCTCCTGCCGTCGTCGGTGAACCATTCTCTCCACTCTTCGGAAAGTCCCTGAGGAGTGGACTTGGATATAATGCTGCTTTTATCATAGTACTTATACAGCTCGTCTTCTCCGCAATTATCGAGTACAGCCTGATAGAAGGCGTCCTCGTCGCCGCTTGCCGCGGCAACGAGCTCCGCTTTTGCTTTCGCGTCGTTCATGGCGATCTCGGGATCGACCTCTTCCTCTTCCGAGCCGGACGCCGCGGCGGAGTAATATGAGGCATAAGTCACCTTATCGTAAGAATTGCGCACGGTTTCGTAGTATTCCTCAAGCTCCTCTTTGCTGAAGCCGTTTTTCCAGTCTTCAACGAGCTTCTGACTGTAATCGGAGGCATAATGGACCTTTTCGAGCATGCTTCTGATCGTCTTTTCCGTAACGCCCTTGCCTATATTCATATTAAGGAACGTATTGAAGTTTTTGAAGCCCGCCTCGGTAGCGGCGGCGCGCATGGAGTCCACCGCGTGGTCGGCTGCGGCCTTGAAATCGTCCGACTCGGGATAGCCTTCCGCATGTCCCTTATCCCACAGCGCGGCGATCTGCACAAGGTTGTCTACCGCGGACTCTCTGAAATAATCGTCCCACGTCTGAGTATCGGAATACTGCTGCTCGCTGAGAGGCTTGGAGGTGTCGATTATATACGAGATATACTGCCCGTAGGTGTTATACAAATTCTGATAGGTCGTCTGATAGACAAGGTATTTTTCGTAATCGAGATCAGCCTTGGTAAATTTCCAGTCGCCCGCCTTGACAGACGGAACTCCGGTATACAGCAGGGTGGAATTTACCAGCACGAGGAATATCAGCAGAACGACAACGACGATCGCCGCTGCGGTGGCGATCTTTTTTCTCGCCTTTTTCTTCTGTACCTCGTTTACCGCGCGTACCTGACGTTTCTCCGACCCTTCTCCGCGCTGCTGTTTACGCAGATTTTTTTCTCTCGAAGCGCTCATATGAAAACCAATCCTTCACATAGATTTGCTCGTTTGCCGTGCGGCTCGCGGCCGCACGAAAAGAAACACGGCTTTTGACCGTGGCTAATATTATAAATCACGACAGCGGATAATGCAATATTATTTTACGGTTGAATAATCATACCCGCCAATGCGTATAGGCGAAGGG
>DBWE01000091.1 GCA_002308315.1 Clostridiales bacterium UBA1246
AAGACCGTTCAGGGAGGGATCGAGCTCGGGTACCGGCTCGTTTACCGTTACCGTAAATTCCGCGGTGAGCTCTCCGTAGGCCGCCGTGACCGTCTTTACTCCCGCCGTGTCGCTGTCAAAGCCGTAGAAAACGGTATCCGCGGTCACGTCCTGTTCGGTCCCGTCGCTCATTGCCGCCGTAACGACTATGCCCGCGCCGTCGAAGTCCTCGCCGATGACGTAGGCGGTTTTGTACAGGCCCGATACGGCTATCGACTGCGCCGTCGGCGGCTCGGTAACGGTCACGGCTCCGGCGATGACGCGCAGTCCCTCGTGCCGTGACGTTCCGTCCCTGTCGGCCATATCGTCAAACACGGCGCTTATCTCCGTTTCCCCCGCGGCCGCGTCTTCCCTCACGGCGAAGCTCAGCGTGCACAGCACTGCGCTCTCTTCGCTCACCGGCTCCATTACCATGAAGGCGAGATATCCGGTCCTTGTGTTCGCAATGAGCATAGCTCCGCTTATGGCCGTCTCCGCGCCGGTAAGCTCGAGCTTTTCCGCGTCATAATTCACGAATGCGCCGTAGCTGATGAAGCCTGCCGCGCCGTCGGCGGCCTTTATGCCGTTATGCGTCAGCACCAGATCGGCGGTAAAGGCGTCGCCGGCCCACAGCTTCCTCAAGGCCTCCTCGCTCGGGGTCACCGTGACCGTGGGCGGCTCCTTTACCGTGACGGTAAGCTCGGCGCTCTTTCCGCCGTAGGATACCGTCACCGTCTTTTCTCCCGCCGTCTCGCTGTCGAAGCCGGCGAATTCCGCGCCCGCGGACACGTTCTTAGTGCTGCCGTCCTCCCTCGTCGCGGTGACGACGACGCCGGTTTTGTCAAATTCGTCCCCTACCGTATACTCCGTCCTGTAATCGCCGGATATTTCTATATACGCGGTGGGCGAGGACGGGGCGAATACGGCGCGGTACGTTATCGGCGCTCTCACGGTCCTTGCGGCGATATCCTCGTTCGTCAGCACCGGGGCGGAGCTGCCGCCGTCCGCCGCCTGCCAGCCCATGAAATCGGATCCTTCCCTGACGGGCTCGCCGGGGAAATCGCCGAGCGCGGGCTTTTCGCGTATCGTCACGGGCATCACCGCCAGCTCCTCGCCGGTATCGGAAAGGAAGGTCACGGGGAATTTCGGCGTGATGGTCACCGTTGCTCTCACGCGTTCGGCGGAAAGCGTTTTGCCGACCGTCAATTCCGGGGATGCGGAGACCAGCCCGCTGTTCCACCTGAACATGCAGGGGGCAACGTCGGGCAGTTCCTCTCCGCCCATGCGTGTTTTAAGCTTCAGCGAAGCTGCCGCCGTCCCGTCTGGCAGCGCTTCGTCGCCGGAGCGGCGGACGGTGACGGAGGTATAGCCCGTCGAGTTATCGCTCGTTATCTCTGTCGAGGCGCTTTCGTCGGCCGTCTCAACGCCGATGCAGTCGAAGAAGGCCGCAGGGAAAGCCGCGGTCAGCACGAATGACCTGAAGCTGTCACCGCTTACGATAAGGTCGAGCGTCAATTCGTCTCCGCTCTCTGCCGTCTTTTTTGAGGCCTTCATCGTAACGGTATAGGGATTTGTTTTGAACCTGATCGAGTAGAGCGTATGTCCGCCGCTTTTTACCGTGACCGTCCTGCCGTCCGCGATTTCGTCAAGCACAGCGTAGCAGGATTCGGCAGCGCCGTCCACGCTTACCGCCTCGTCAAAGCTCAGCCGGGTCTTACCGCCGCCTCGGGGTATGAGCACGGTATAAACGCGCTCTTCGCCGCTGCCCTCCGCTTCGACGTCGCCGGGCAGGACAAAGGATACGGGATCGGAGTCTCCGTTCTCCGTCTCCACGGTCGCCTCGAGGGCGTCCACCTCCCGGATACGGTCACAGCCGCCGACCGTGCAGTGATAGGTCACGCTGCTCACGCCGTTCTCCGATACGGCGCCGGTCCCCGCGTCCCACGCGTGCGCGTGATACCCTTCGCTGCTCTGCCATTTCAGCACGGGATACGGATCGCCGGGCCTGAAGCTGTCTGCGGACAGCACCGTGCCGTCGTCGGCGGCGTGCTGCAGCTGCTCGGAGCTCAGAACGTGGCAGAGTACCGTCCCGGCGCGCCCTGCGACCTCTCCGATCGGCGGCAGAGCGCCGCCCTTCAGATAGCAGGACCGGACTATTGACAATTCATTGATGACGGGGGTATCACTTTCGGTCCTTCCGAATATTTCCCCCGCTTTCCCCACCGCGCCGGCGATGATCCCGGCGTTGTAGCAGCTTTCCGCGTATACTCCGTGTCTTTCTCTGCTGCAGTTTCCTGCCAGACCTCCGGCATAGCTTTCGCCGGAAACGGAGCCGGTATTATAGCAGACGTCAAAAAACAGCTCTGTTATCCGTCCGGTCTTGACGGAGCCGAACAGGCCGCCGGCATAGCTTTCGCCGCCGCTCACGCCGTCCGTGATATCGCCGCTGTTGAAGCACCGGCTGTGATGCACCTCGGCAGAGCCTACGACGTCCGCGGCGTATCCGGCCAGGCCGCCCACGCAGCCCGGAGCGCTCATCGGCGCCGCGCCGGAGTCGTCCGCGCGGGTCACGCTGCCCGTATTGCCGCAGTTCTGCAGCCCCATATCCGCGTTATTCACCAAAAGACTGCCGACCAGACCGCCCACCGTGGAGGGGCCGGTAATGTCGCCGCTGTTTATGCAGTTTGTCCACGCTTCCCCTTCCATCACGCCGTATCCCGCCAGGCCGCCCACGCAGCCCGCCGCCTCGTCGGCGGAGGAGCCGGAGGCGCGGGACACCGTTACGCTCACGCTGCATGNNAACCTCGCCGGCCTCGCACCGGCCCGCGAGACCTCCCACGTATGCGTTCTCGCCCTTAAAGACCGCCGTAACGCTGCCGCTGATACTGAGCTCCCGTACCGCGGCGCTTTTTGAGATATTGCCGAACAGGCCCAGATGACCGGCGGTATCCGGCGCTTCGTCGCTCCCGGCGTTTATGCTCAGGCCGCTTATCGTATGTCCGCCGCCGTCAAAGGTGCCGGAAAATGCGTGGGCGGCGTCGCCTATGGGCGTCCAGTTTTCAAA
>DBWE01000180.1:0-2434 GCA_002308315.1 Clostridiales bacterium UBA1246
GGCCTTGACAGCGCAGATCCCCTGGACGAAAGAGTGGCGGCGTGGTGGAACGCGCGCATGAGGGAGACCTTCGAAGCGCTGCCGAAGCTGGGCGGCTTTGTGGTAAAGGCCGATTCCGAGGGCAGGCCCGGACCCTTTACCTACGGCCGCACCCACGCCGACGGGGCGAACATGCTGGCGCGGGCCGTCAGACCCTACGGGGGAAAGATAATATGGCGCTGCTTCGTATACAACTGTCAGCAGGATTGGCGGGATCTGAAAACGGACCGGGCGAGAGCGTGCTGCGATAATTTCGAGCCGCTGGACGGCATGTTTGACGATAACGTGATACTGCAGATAAAGAACGGACCGGTGGATTTTCAGGTGCGCGAGCCCGTATCGCCTCTTTTCGGCAGACTGAAAAGGACCAACTGCATGGCGGAATTTCAGATCGCCCAGGAATACACGGGACAGCAGCGCCACGTATGCTATCTCATAGACTGGTTCAGACAGGTGCTTGACACGCGCATGTATACCGGCGCGGAAAAGGATACTGTTGGGGATATCGTCTGCGGCGTGACGGCCGTGAGCAATACCGGCGACGACTTCAACTGGACGGGGCACGATCTCGCGGGAGCCAACCTTTACGGATTCGGAAGACTTGCGTGGGATACCTCGCTCAGCGCGGAGCGGATAGCGAGAGAGTGGATATGCATGTATTACGGGAGGGACGAAGAACTGTCCGATACGGTATGCGATATACTCATGCGCTCCTGGCCGGTCTACGAAAAATACAACGCGCCGCTGGGCATAGGCTGGATGTGTACGCCGGGCTATCACTACGGTCCCGACCCGGACGGCTATGAGTATTCCCGCTGGGGCACCTATCATAAGGCGACCCATGAAACGATAGGCCTTGACCGCACCCCCTCCGGCACCGGCATGACGGAGCAGTACAACGAGCCGCTGAGGAGCGTTTACGCGGACAGGGACAAATGCCCCGACGAGCTTAAGCTGTTTTTCCACAAGCTGCCCTATACCTTCCGTCTCAAAAGCGGTAAGACGGTCATTCAGCATATCTACGATACGCATTTCGAGGGCGCGGAGGAAGCCGCGGAGTTCGTTGAGCTGTGGAAGAAGCTGAAGGACAGGATGGACGCCGGACGCTACGAAAGAGTGCTGGCAAGGCTCGTCGAGCAGAGCCTCAGCGCCGCGGAGTGGCGGGACGTGATAAACTCGTATTTCTGGCGCAAGACCATGATACCCGACGAGAAAGGGAGAGAGCTGTACTGATGGAAAGGCTCGCGCTTATGCCGATATTCGCCGACGGCATGATACTGCAGAGAGACAGAAGCTTTGAGATATGGGGCCGCGCCGAGGGCAGGGTCACGGTGAGGCTCGACGGAGCGAGCGCGTCCGCGCAGGCGGAAAACGGGCGTTTCCGCGTGACCCTTCCTCCTCACGCGGCGGGGACGGGCTGCGTGCTCACCGCCGAGTGCGGGGACGAGCGGGTGTGTATGAACGACGTGTGCTTCGGCGACGTGTTCATGTTCAGCGGACAGTCCAATTTCGAAACGCCCTGCCGGCGCGTGCTGGACGTATCCGAAAAGGAGATAGCCGAGGCCGACTATCCGTATATCAGGGAATATAAGATCAACGCGGGGTACTCTTTCGACGGCCCGGCGGACGGCGTGACCCCGGGCGTGTGGAAGCGGGCCGGAGGCGCGGAAATATACGACATGAGCGCTCCGGCGTTCTTCTTCGCGAAGGAGCTGTACGAGCGGGACGGCGTGCCTATAGGGATAGTGCTCAACGCCATAGGCGGCTCCGGCATAGGCTCGTGGATGCCGCGCGGGGCGCTGGACGAAAAGCAGGAGAGCTTTCTTGCACGGTATCTCGACCTGCTTTCATCGCCGCCGCCCTCTCCGCCGCCGGGCGCGGAAGACCCGGCGGAGCGGTGGGACCGGGAGATAAACCGCGGCGAGCCCGAAAGGCGCGATGGCTTTTTCGACGTGCCCGGCATGACCATGGGCACCGCGCTGGACGGCTTTTGCGGCTCGGTCTGGTTTTACAAAGAGGTCAGGCTCGACAGCGAGCCCGAGGGAGACGGCTTTATTTACGTCGGCGAACTCATAGACTCGGACGAAACCTACGTAAACGGGATAAAGGTCGGCGAGACGGGGTACCGCTATCCGCCGAGAAAATACCCCGTGCCCGCGGGCATACTGAAAAAAGGGAAGAACGAAATAAAGCTGCGCCTTGTGATAAACGGGGGTCAGGGCGGGTTCATACCGGAGCACTCCTACTGGCTCCGCCCCGGAGAAAACGGGGAAAAGATACCGCTGAGCGGGCGCTGGGAATACGCCGTCGAGGGGCGGAGCGAGCCGCCGGCCTTCGGGGGAGGGATGATGCCGCCCGCGGCGGTCCCGACCGGCCTGTTCAACTCCGCGATCGC
>DBWE01000180.1:2515-3151 GCA_002308315.1 Clostridiales bacterium UBA1246
ATGATAAAGGGCTGGCGCGAGGCGCTGGACGAGGATTTCGGACTGATATGCGTGGAAATGCCGGATTACTGCGACCCGATAACCGGCACGGACCCCGGCTGGGCGGAGATGCAGAAGGTGCAGAGAGAGCTGCCGGAGCACGTGTCGGGCTGCGTGACGGTATCGGCAAGGGATCTCGGCGCGCCGTTCGAGCTGCACCCGCAGTATAAAAAGGAACTCGGCGTCCGTCTCGCCGCCGCGGGCAGGAAGCTGTTTTACTGAACAGGCGTGAACGCTCGCAGCAGACTCCGGCGACTGTGAAAGGAGCGGACATGAAAACGCCCCGTCCGGAATATTGGAATCATAATACGGCTTATTATCCCTGGATACGCAAACGGGTATCCGGCTGCGGGTCCGTGCTGGACGCGGGCTGCGGCGACGGCTCGCTTGCGTTTTATCTCTGCAAAGGCGTCGGGCATACAGTAGGGATAGACGTCGATGAAAAATGCGTCGGCAGAGCCGCGGCGTCGTCCGGACGGAGCTGCCGGACGCAAAGCTCCGTTACGGACTGCATTACAGGTATCTGCTCGAATGGACCCGGCGCTGACCCGGAATAATCGGAATAATAAAGCTCCGATGCGCCGCGGCGCATCGGAG
>DBWE01000183.1:0-1023 GCA_002308315.1 Clostridiales bacterium UBA1246
TCCGCGGCCTGGCCTATCACTATGGGCCCGGAGCCTATTATAAGCACCTTTTTTATACTGTTGTCTCTCGGCATCTTCCGTTCCTCCGTTATCTGGTCATAAGCGAGATAAAAGCTTCAAACACAAATCCGGTACTGCGCGGAGCGTCTCCGCATTCGGGCGAGAACTGCACCGATACGGCCGGGCAGCCGCGGTATTTCAGTCCCTCTATGCCGCCGCTGTTGAGATCGCTGAACCATATCTTCGCCCTGTCTTCCCGGATACTTTCTTCGGCGACCTCGTAACCGTGATTTTGACGGCAAATATAGATAAGTCCCGTTTCCCCGTCTCTCACGGGCTGATTGCAGCCGCGATGACCGCTCTTCATCTTTTTGCATTCAAAGCCCGAGGCAAGAGCCATTATCTGGTGGCCGAGCCCCGTGCCGAGCATCGGCAGCCCGCCGTCCATCAGCTCCGCCGCGGTTTTTATCATAGCCGCGCAGTCCGCCGGATCCCCGGGACCTCCGCCGAGCAGCAGGCCGTCCGGCCTGAGCTGCTTTATCTCCTCCGCCGTCACCGTTCCCGGCAGTCTTATCACGCGGCAGCCCTTTTCCGCGAGGGCTTTCATCTCTCCGACGTCTCCGCCGAGATCCGGCGCGGCTACCGTCGGGCCGGCCTGCGTGCCGTTGAGTATCTCCGCTTTGCCGTCCCAAAGGGCCGTTTGTACCCTGTATGCCCTGATGCGGGCAGCGTCCGCCGAGGCGGGGTCGGAGCATATCATACCGTTCATTTCGCCCTCGGAGCGAAGCATGCGGCACAGGGCGCGGGTATCTATCCCGCACAGTCCGACTATCCCGCGCTCCTTCATAAAGGCGTCTATGTCCCCTTCGCTGCGGAAATTCGACGGCTGAACGGTCCATTCNNCGCACTATGTACGCCGAGGGGGCGGCTTTTCTCCCCTCCAGGTCCTCGCTTATGGCTCCGTAATCCCCCAAAAACGGGAAGGTCTGCACCACGGCCTGTCCGGCATAGCATCCGTCCGAA
>DBWE01000183.1:1056-1249 GCA_002308315.1 Clostridiales bacterium UBA1246
ACGACGTCCCCGTCCGCTCCGAACGCCTCGCCTTCCCATACCGCTCCGTTTTCCAATACCAGATATCTTTTCATAATGCCTCCGTGCCTCATCCGTCTGTCTTGTGAGCTGCGGATATTATAGGCGTTTATATTCATACAGTCAAGTTTTTTATGCTGTTTTAAGTATATTTATGCATTATACCGCGTATTAA
>DBWE01000183.1:1304-1742 GCA_002308315.1 Clostridiales bacterium UBA1246
CGCTGAGTCCGGTAGAGCTTTGCGTATTCGCCTCCGGCGGCCATGAGCTGCTCGTGAGTCCCCTGCTCTTTAACTATCCCGTCGTCTATCACGAGTATGCGTCCCGCCTTTTTCACGGTCGAAAGCCTGTGCGCGATGATCAGAGTCGTGCGGCCCTCGCTCAGCTCGTCGAAGGCGCTTTGGATCTTGGCCTCCGTCACGCTGTCAAGGGCGCTCGTCGCTTCGTCGNNNNGGGTTTTTCAGGAACACGCGCGCGATCGCCACGCGCTGCCTCTGCCCTCCGGAGAGCTGTATCCCCCGCTCTCCCACCCACGTGTCAAAGCCCCCGGGCATGGCGGCGATATCGTCGTAGATCTCCGCTCTTTTCGCCGCCTCGGCCACTTCCTCATCCGTGGCGTTCGGCCTGCCGTAGCGTATGTTTTCGCGTATCGTGGAGGC
>DBWE01000183.1:1747-3850 GCA_002308315.1 Clostridiales bacterium UBA1246
AAGAGGAAAACCTCCTGCTGAACTATGCCTATGCTCCCGCGCAGCGAGCTTCTTTTGACGCGGCGCACGTCGTGTCCGTCTATGCTTATGCTGCCGCTCCCGACGTCGTAAAATCTCGGTATGAGCTGGCAGAGCGTGCTTTTGCCTCCGCCGGACGGGCCGACGATGGCTACGATCTCTCCGGGCTCGACCGTCAGGCAGATATCGTGGAGCACGTCTCCGTTTTCTTCGTTGTAACGGAAATCCACGTGATCTATCCTGAGCTCTCCGCGGACGTTTTCAAGCTCGATCGCGTCGGGGGCGTCTTTGATCTCCGGCTCCGTGCGCATCAGCTCCACGAAGCGGCGCAGTCCCGCGCCGCCGTTCGAAAGGGTCTCGGCAAAGCCGGCGAGCTTTCTTACGGGCGTGGTAAANNGTGGAAACGTACAGGGTAAAGGTCAGTATGTCAACGTAGTTCGCCCTTCCGTCCATTACCATCCATCCGCCCACGCCCACGACGGCCACCGGCAGGATGCACACGAAAAACTCTATCGTCCCCTGAAAAAGTCCCATCGCTTTGTGAAAGCCGCGCTTGGAGACCTTGAACTCGTCGTTTGAGGCCATAAATTTGTTTATTTCCTCGGTTTCGTTGGCAAAGGCCTTCGCGGTGCGCATGCCGGACAGGCTCGACTCTATCTCCGCGTTTATGGCAGCCTGCTTTTCCTTTACGAGCTGCGAAGCGCTGCGCATGGATCTGCGCCTGAGCAGCGTTACGGTCATGGCGATCGGCAGCAGCAGCNNGGCGAGCTGCCACTGAATGCTGAACATGAGTATCAGCGCGCCGATTATCGTCAGCACGGAGGTGATTATGTCCTCCGGGCCGTGGTGCGCAAGCTCCGTCACGTCGAAAAGGTCCGTCGTGAGCCGACTCATAAGCTTTCCGGTGAGATTTTTGTCGTAAAAGCCGAAGGAAAGCTCCTGCATATGCGAAAAGAGGGCCGCACGTATATCCGCCTCCACGCGGATACCGAACGTGTGCCCCCAATATGTGATGATGAACTGAAGTACGGCTCTTACGGCGTAAGCGGCGACGAGAGATACGATCACCGCGAAAAATATCGAATACGCTTTCTGCGGCAGCAGCTCGTTGAGAGCCTTTCGGGTAACAAGCGGGAAGGTAAGGTCAACTGCCGATACGAGGAGCGCGCAGAACATGTCCAGCGCGAAAAGCCTCATATGAGGCCTGAAAAAAGACAGGAAGATCGAAAGCGCCGACCTTTCGCGGTATTCCTCTGCAGTCATGTCATCCTTCTCCGTCCGTTACAAAGCTCCGTCAGATTATTAAAGCGTATTTTATCATGTTTTCTTCTTTCTGTCGACAAAAAAAACGCGCTTTCCGGAAAAAATTTATGACCTGCACGGCGCGCTTCGTCCCCGCAAAATGCGCTCATCCGTACCGCCCCGACGCCGGGTCTTTCCGGACAGGGGCGGATCGATCCGAGGCCGGCTCCGCCGCCTCGGTTTCCCCGCCGCTTTATAATTCCGGCAATCTCGCGCGGGGCCCCGATACGGGGCCCCGCGCTGTCGTTTGTTATTTTTTCAGTACTTCGTCGAGGAAACGGAAAAGCCGCTCCTCATTCTGAGGAGTGCCGAAATCCGGATGACCGTGGCTCCTGCCCTCAAAGGACTCCATTATCGCCCTGCCGTCTCCGCACACGGCGTTGATGCGGTCGACAAGCTCGGGGGAATTGTCGTAGGGTACGATCTCGTCCGCGGTGCCGGCCTGTATCAGAGTGGGCGGGCAGTCCCTGGTTACGTAGCTGCCCGGCCAGCTCAGGCTCATAAGCCCGGGGTGATCGCGGCAGGTTATCCCCGCGAAAATATCGGCGAAGTTGGGCATTTTCATCGCGGGCATGTTTCCCATCGCCGTCGGCTCGCTCTCCTCGGTGAATTTTGACTGCATCACCAGGTCGTATACGCCGAACAGACCTATCACGGCCTGAACGGAGCTGTCGGCGTCGGGATTGCCCATGGAAAGATCCTCCAGCGCCGCGACGCCCGCGGAGGTGCCGAGCAGCGCCGCGAAATAACCGCCCGCGGAATTGCCCGCGGCCGCGAAGCGTT
>DBWE01000183.1:3883-4952 GCA_002308315.1 Clostridiales bacterium UBA1246
TCGAAAACGGGCTCGGGGAATTTGGCCTCGTCGGAAAGCCTGTGGTTCACGCTGACGACGGCGTAGCCGCGGCGGATGCCGTTCATGAGGTATACGCACTGAGTGTCCTGCTTATCCCCTCCCCAAAAGGCTCCGCCGTGTATGAAAATGATCGTCGGGAAGGGGCCGTCCCCCTCGTCGGGCAGATAAATATCGAGCTTCTGATTTTTCCCGGCGTTCGCCGCGTAGGGCAGATCGAGGAATTTGCGCCTGACTCCGCTCACGTCCATCACGGGCAGGGCGAACTGGCCCGGCTCGGCCTTGGGCGTGACGATTTTGATAACGTCCATATGAACCTCCCGAATTGTTTTTTTATGTCTCAAGAATATCACAGCGCCGCGGGTCTGTCAAAACAAAACGGGCGGCAGGGCCCGCCCGGCCCTGCCGCATGCGCTTATTATTGCTCCGCTCCCGGTACCTCCGCGGCGCCCTGCGTCTTTCCTCCGGCGACCGAGGCCAGAAGGGCGCCTATATCCAGGCCTGTGGTCTGCTTCATGCCCTCGGTGATCTGGCTCGCGCCGTTCATCACGTCCCTGAGCAGCCTTGTCGTGTTGCCGTCGCCGTACATCACTATCTTGTCTGTCTTCGCGAGCGGCTCGGCGGCGTTCCTCACTATCTCGGGCAGCACCGAGAGATACATTTCGAGCACGGAGGCCTCGCCCATCTTCTTCTGAGCCTCGGCCTTCTTCTCTATGGCCTCCGCCTCGGCAAGACCTCTGGCGCGAATGCCCTCCGCCTCCTGCTCCATGGCGTAGCGCTGCGCCTCCGCCTCGGCCTTCTTCGCCTCGGCGCGCTTTATCGCCTCATACTGCTGAGCCTCGGCTTCCTTCTGTCTCTTTATCAGCTCGGCCTCGGCCTCTTTTTCCGCCTTGTACTTCATGGCGTCGGCCTGCTTGTTGATCTCCGCGTCGAGCCTGCGTTCTCTGAGAGCTATCTCCTTTTCCGCAAGCTCCGCCTCTTTCTCCCGGCGGGCTATGTCGGCGCTGACCTTCGTAACCTCTATCGTCTTGCGCTGGCTCTCCTGCTGGAT
>DBWE01000054.1:0-4106 GCA_002308315.1 Clostridiales bacterium UBA1246
ATGGGAACGTTGATCTTGCCCCAGTCGATTTTATCGTGTACGGAGGGAGCGTCTACCACAAAACGGTCGTCGGGGGAGCGCCCGGTGTATTTGCCGGTTTCAACAACAAGCGCGCCGGTGCTGCTCAGACTGCCCTCTCCGCGCTGCAGAGCTTTTTCCACAAGCACGGCGGGCTCAAGATTGCGGTAAACTGCCTTCGGAGCGACAATGCCGAGAGATTCGATGTATTTTTCGATTTCCATAATTTATATGGACCCCCTTAATGAATTTCTTCCGAAACACTATTATAACATCAGCGGAAATTATATCAACAATTTTTTGATTTTTAAACCGCCGCGGAAAGTTGAAAAGGGATTTTCGGATATGCTATAATCCGGTTATGCGGTAATATGCATAACGGAGGTGCGGTAACGGTGAGAAAAAAGACCCGCTTCAGAGCGTCGGCCCTGCTGCTGTGCGCCGCGCTGCTGCTGTCGCTGTCTGCGTGCGTGACGCTCGGCAGCAGAAAGCCCATCGCCACGCTCGTTTTCAGCAACGGCAAGGAAGTGCGCTTCCGCCTCTATCCCGACAAGGCGCCGAACACGGTCAACAACTTCATATATCTGGCCAATTCCGGCTTTTACGACGGCCTGCCGGTACACAGGATAGTGGAATACTTCGTCGTGCAGATGGGCGAGCCCTGGGATAAAGACCTTCCGGGCTACCGTATCAAGGGCGAGTTTTCGCAGAACGGTTTTACAAAGAACGATATGATATTTGAGGAAGGGACGGTCGGCATGGCAAGGGAAGCTGCCGCGGGAAACGACGACAGCGAAAATTACGACACCGCTTCCTGCCAGTTCTTTTTTACGCTTGAGAGGGAATATTCCCTTGACGGATATTATGCTGCGTTCGGAAAGGTGATATCCGGCATGGAGCATCTGCATAAAATATCCAAAATGGATACCGACGCCGACGAGCGGCCGCGGGATGAAATATATATCAGCTCCCTCCGCGTCGAGACCTACGATTATAAATACAAAGAGCCTAAGAAGATCGGCTGACGTCGGCGCGGAGCGCAAAAGCGTCGGCAAGGCGGATGAATTCTTCGATGCCGAGCGTCTCTCCGCGAACCTTCTCGTCAAATCCGCATCCGACCACCGTTTCGGTTATGATTCGCTTGTCCCCGAAAAGCGGCATGAGTCCGTTTACGAGAGTTTTCCTGCGCTGCTCAAAGGAAGCGCGCACTATCCTGAAAAACAGCTTTTCGTCCACGGGAACGCTCTCTCTTTTGAGCCTGTCGAGACGAATTACGGATGAATAGACCTTGGGGCGGGGTACGAAGCAGTCGGGAGGCACGTCAAAAAGAACGGTCGGGCGGGTATGATAATTGACGTACACGGTGAAAGCCCCGTAGTCAGACGAGCCCGGAGAAGAGCATAGCCTTTTCGCCACCTCGCGCTGCACCATTACCGTTATGCTGTCAAAGCATCCGCTGTCTATCAGCTCCGTGAGCACCGGCGAAGTAATGTTATAGGGCAGATTTGCGCATACGACGGGCTTCAGACCGCCGAAATTCTCTTCAACGAGTTCGGACAGGTCTACCTTCAAAATGTTGTCGTTTATGACCTTGACGTTGTCATACCCGTCCAGAGTTTCCCTCAAAACGGGGATAAGGCCCTTGTCGAGCTCGACGGCGACCACTTTTCCCGCCGCTTCGCTCAGCCTGCGAGTAAGAACGCCTATGCCCGGCCCTATCTCGAGCACGCCGCAGCCTTTGTCGGCGCCCGAGGCCTCGCTTATGCGTTCGGGCACCCACGCGGCGGTCAGGAAGTTCTGCCCGAGAGCTTTTGAAAACCTCAGGCCGTGCCGCGAAAGAAGTTCGTTTATTGTCGAAATATCGTAAAGCTCCATTATCTGCCCCCGGATAAATACGGTTTAGTAAAAGCGCGAAGGGAAGAGGAACGATGGAAATAAAGATCAAATACCATAATAACAGAATAGACAAAATAAAACAAATAAAAAGCGGAGACTGGATAGATCTCAGAGCCGCGGAAACCGTCAGAATGAAAAAGGGAGATTTTGCGTATATTTCCCTGGGAATATCGATGAAGCTGCCGGAGGGATACGAGGCGCACGTCGCCCCGAGAAGCTCGACCTTCGCAAAATGGGGAATAATACAGACGAACGGGACCGGTATCATCGACAACAGCTTTTCCGGGACGAACGATATATGGAAAATGCCGGCCTACGCGGTACGCGATACGGAAATAAAAGAAAACGACCGCATTTGTCAGTTCAGGATAATGCAGCGCATGCCGCAGCTGGTTTTCACCGAGACAGAAAGCCTTGACAGCGAGGATCGGGGCGGTTTCGGAAGCACGGGAGAAAGATAATTAAAACAGGAGGACGGATATGGGAGATCTCAGGAACCTTGACGCCTTGCTCGAAAGCTTTGTAGGGGAGGGCGGGCCCGCCGGCGCAGGTCTGCGCGTTTACATCGGAAACGACACTGTTTACGAGCGCGTTCTCGGCTGGGCAGACGAAAAAGAAAAGCGTCCCTTCAGAGCGGACACCATTTGTCAGATGGCGTCTATGACCAAATGCATCGCCGTGACGGCGGCAATGCAGCTGTATGAAAAGGGGATGTTCCTTCTGACCGATCCTGTGGAAGAGTACATTCCGGAATTTGCCGATCATAAAGTCTTTGAAACCACCGGGAGGGGCGAAAACCGCGTCAGACCGGCGTCCGGGTCCGTGACCGTCGGGGACCTGTTCGACATGACCAGCGGAATCACCGTCGACTGGCACTGGAACAATCCGAACAGCGAGGCGCTTTCAGCCGAGTGCGACAGGCTGAAAGCGGAAGGCCGCTACAATCTCCGGGAGTTTGCGGCGGTTTGCGGCAGAACGCCCGGCGCGTTCGACCCCGGAGAGCATTTTTTCTACGGGCAGAGCCATGATATCCTTGCCGCGCTGATAGAAATACTTACCGGGCTCAGCTTCGGAGAATATCTCAAACGCAATATATTCGATCCGCTCGGTATAAAGGATATGCATTTTGAGGTACCTGAAGAAAAGAAAGACCGCTGCTCGGTGATGTATTCGCTGAGCGAAGGGAAGAGGGTCGTGGGGAAGCTGCCGCCGTTCCTTGATTTCCCGGGCTTCGAGTCCGCCTGCGGCGGGCTCTGGGGAACGCTTGAGGATTATTCCAGATTTGCGGTATGTATGACCAACGGCGAGAGGAAAGGCGTACGGCTGCTCAACGACCGGACCATAAGACTCATGGCTATGAACCGTCTGTCGGAAAAAGCGCTGAAGGACTTCAGAAACGCTTATCTTGCCGGCTACGGTTACGGTCTCGGAGTACGTACGAGAATGGAGCCTGCCGCGGGAAGCAACACGTCGGTCGGAGAATTCGGCTGGACGGGCGGCTTCGGGACCTGGGTGCTCATGGACCCGAAGGAAAAACTCAGCATCATATATTTCCACCAGCTCATGCCGAACCGCGAGGAATATATCCATCCGCGTATACGCAATATAGTTTATTCGGCGATATAACGGGCCGCGGATCACTGCGGCGATATAACGGGCTGCCGGGAAGTGAAGGGAAGAAAAGAACAGGCGCGTCCAAGGACGCGCTTGTTTTATTTCAATAACACTGAACAAAATAAAAATTTTGTTCAAAGTGAGGTCGTTTTCAGAGGTATTACGGAGCCTACGTCGAAGCACGGCTCTTCCGTAAGAAAAACGGCCTCCGTACGGAGCTTTTCGAGGTATTTCATTATAGCGTATTCATCCGGGTGATTTTTCAGCGTACCGGTAAACGCGATCAAATTTTTATCGGCTTTGAAACAGCTTCCGCCGATAAATCCGTGATCGAAGCCTTCGAGGATTATTCCGCCTTTACTTACGTACAGACATTCGATCCCGTTTTTTTCACAGGCCGAACGTATGCCTATATCGTCCGTTATAACGTGTTTTTCATCGACCGCGCATACGGAGCATTTTGCGTAGCCCTGTTTTACGTTTATTATTTTTCTCCCGCTCAGCATAAGCTTATCGGAAGCTTTTTCCATACATATTATTTTATCTCCGATGATGCATCCGTTAAGACCGACGTCGCC
>DBWE01000054.1:4132-5144 GCA_002308315.1 Clostridiales bacterium UBA1246
TTTTCAAGCTGCGGCTTTATCTCGGCGACCGCGGAGCTTATAAGGACCCTTGCTCCGCCCAGATGTACCGCAGACATATCCGCGTGCCCCGAAAGTCTTGGATCGACGGATATATTATCAGGTACCTGAAATACCCTTATCCCGAGCGCGCTCAGCCCTTCGGACAGCCTTGCGTAGTATTTTTTCCCGAGCATCGCCTCGCATACCGCGGCTTCCGGCAAATTCGGCGCGGCAATATGCTTCATGCGCGTTTCGCGCCTATTGCGATGCTCAGCGCCTCGGAAATGTTTTTTACTTCATGGACCTTCAGGCCGTCCGGTATCCTGCTTTTGCCCTTGTTCCTTGCCGGTATTATGCACGACTCAAAGCCGAGACGCCGTATTTCCTTCAGTCGCTGCTCCAGAGCGTTTACCGCGCGGATCTCGCCGGTCAGTCCGACCTCGCCGACCGCGGCCGTCGAATGATCTATCGGCCTGTCGGTATAGCTTGACGCGATCGCGAGGATCGCCGCAAGGTCCGCGGAAGGCTCGTCGAGCTGCAGGCCGCCTATTACGTTGATATAAGCGTCGCAGCTTGAAAGCTTAAGCCCTCCCCTCTTTTCAAGCACTGCAAGAAGAAGCATGCACCGGTTGTAATCGAGACCGTTGGATGTTCTTCTCGGGACATTAAATGACGTATTGGCAACAAGAGCCTGGATTTCCGCCAAAATAGGCCTCGAGCCCTCGATAACGCAGGTCACGCAGGTCCCCGGAGCGTTTTCCGGACGGCCCGACAGGAGCGTTTCGGAGGGGTTGGGTACTTCGCTGAGGCCGTCGCCGAGCATCTCGAACACGCCTATTTCGTTTGTCGAGCCGAAACGGTTTTTCGCGGCGCGCAGTATACGGTAATTTGCTCCCTGTTCGCCTTCGAAATAAAGCACGCAGTCCACCATATGTTCCAGGACCTTTGGACCGGCTATGGAGCCCTCCTTGTTGACGTGGCCGACCACGAATACCGTTACCCCGTTTTCTTT
>DBWE01000054.1:5200-8885 GCA_002308315.1 Clostridiales bacterium UBA1246
TTGTATACGGTCTGAATGGAGTCGATCACGAGGATATCGGGCGCGAGCTCTTTTACGGAGCCGAGTATTTCCGCAAGCCTTGTTTCGATGGAGACATAAAGCTCGCCGTGTACGCTTCCGAGCCTTTCGGCGCGCAGCTTTATCTGCCGTGCCGATTCCTCGCCGCTGACGTAGAGTATTTTGTGCTTTTCGGAAAGAAAGGCGCACAGCTGCAGAAGCAGAGTGGATTTTCCGACGCCCGGAGCGCCGCCGATCAGGACCAGCGATCCGTTTACCGCGCCGCCGCCGAGCACTCTGTCAAGCTCGCTCATGCCCGTGCCGAAGCGCGTCTCTTCGCGAAAGTCTATATCGCTTATAAGCACCGGCGCGAAGCCGCCGGCAGCGGCGCCCAGGACGCGGCGCGAAGGCGCGGCGCTCTCCTTGTGCTCGACAATGGTGTTCCACGCTCCGCAATGAGGGCATTTTCCCTGCCATTTAAGGGTTTCGTTTCCGCATTCCGAGCAGAAAAATACCGTTCTGCTTTTAGCCATTTGTATCCTCCGGACCTTTTATATAGTCTATATATGCCGCGCAGAGGGCGACGGCGATCTTCGTGCGGTGTTCATCGTTTTCGAGCCTGGAAAGGTCCTCCGCGTTTGACAAAAACCCGCATTCGACAAGTATTGCCGGACACTCGGCGTTTCTCATGAGGAAAATATTATCCGATATTTCGGCAGAAGCGCGTACCTTCTGTCCTTCGAGCATGCCGAGATAACGGTACGCGCACGAGGCAAGCTCGGAGCTCCCGGGATATTTATTGTAAAGCACCTGCGCCCCGGCCGGACCGGCGTCGCCGTAAGTGTTCTGATGAACGCTGATAAGCACCGCGTTTTCTTTTGAGGCTATCAGCTCCGCCCTGCGCTTCTGATCTGCGTTTTTTCTCGCTTTGATCGTCTGCGCGTCCGGCGGATAATCGAGAGCCTCGCTGCTGCGCGTCAAAGCGGCGTCGGCGCCGTACAGCCCCATAAGCGCGTCGAGCTTAAGGCATACGGACAAATTCAATCCGCTTTCCGCGGTCCCGTCGGGCGCGACCGCTCCCCCGTCGTCTCCTCCGTGACCTGCGTCGATTATGCAGCAGGGCTTTGACAGCAAGGAAACCGCCGCGAGCAGCGAGACGAGACCTGATTTGATCTTCATGGCTTCTCCCTCCCCGCTTAATATGCTATTGCGAGGGAGAAGGGCATATTCTCGCTATCCTTTTTTTTTCGGTTTCCGGTATACGAGTATGTCGGCAAGAAATATCCCCCTGTATCCGAGAGCGTATCCGAAGCAGGCGGCGGCGGGGGCAAAGAGAACGGGGATAAAATAGATAGCCGGCAGTTTATCGCTGAATTTCAGTATAAAATAATTGAAATCGATATAAAAAAATCTCGCGTAATCGCGTATTCTCGGGCTGACGCCGCGGAACTGCATCGCCGCGGCGAGGACGACGCCCGGTATCTGAGAAACAAGAGAAGCGATAAGCGGCTTGAATCTGCGGTATTCTGTCCTGCCGAAGGCGACAAGATTGCGGTCTCTTTCGCCGCAGCGTCTGCAGATCAGATAAATATACGCGAAGTAGAATACCAGGCATACCGCGGTGACCGCCTTGGAGGTAAAGCTGTCGTCTATATCAAGCCTGAGAGAATAGGCGCCTTCGGCAAGCATACCGACGACAAGCATTATGATGATATTGACGATATGCGCGAAAAAGATCCTGAAAGAAAGCGCTCCGACGGACGTGTCGGAAGATATCTTTCCCTTTTGCCCTGGCATGGCGATAATACCTCCGCTTAATCTTTTCCTTATTGTAGCATATCTGTTGGCAAAAAACAAAATGTGTTGTATAATCTAAAAAAACATGACGGAGGAGCATATGGCAATGAATATAGAAGAGCTTAAGAGCAAAGCGCTGGAATTCGGCTTTACCCTTGCCGAGCCCGTAGATATCAAGACCATCAAGCTGCGCGACGAGGTCCGTGAAATGTGCGCGGTGAATAAATGCCATGCTTACAACACAAATTGGAGCTGTCCTCCCGCCTGCGGTACGGTCGAAGAATGCCAGAAACGGGTCGACGCCTGCAAGGGCGGCATAATCGTCCAGACCACGGGTATACTCGAAGACGATTTCGATTTCGAGACCATGGAGTCTACCGCGAAGAAGCACAGCGAAACGTTCGTGAGTTTTCTGAAATATCTCCGCAAGGAGCATCCCGAGCTGTCCGTGCTTCCCCTCGGAGCGGGAGCGTGCATGATGTGCACGGAATGCACTTATCCGGACAAGCCCTGCAGATTTCCGGAGCTGAAAAGCTCTCCGATGGAAGGGTACGGAATGGTGATCAGCGACGTATGCAAGGCAAACGGAATAACCTACAATCACGGACGCGGGACGCTTACTTACGTGGGCTGCTACCTGCTGCAATAACGGCTTTTAAGAGGACGGAAATATGAAAGTTACGTTCAAACCGGCGAATGTTACCGTAGACGTCGAGGCCGGAAGCACGATCATGCAGGCGGCTCTGAAGGCCGGAGTGCAGATAGACGCCCCTTGCGGGGGCAACGGAAAATGCCGCAAATGCAAGGTAAACGTTATAGGCGCAGACGGCGCGAGCAGCGTACTTGCCTGTCAAAGCGAGGTCGCCGACGGGATGACGGTAGACGTCTCGGGCGAAAACGAAGGCCACAGGATACTCATGGGCGGCATAACCAGGGATATCGCCGAAGGACCGGCGGTAAGAGTAGTCGGCGTCAGACTTGTCAGAGCGGATACTTCGGATCTTCGCGCATGCTGGCGCAGACTCGCCGACGGCACGGCCGAGGCGCTCGGCGTCGATCCGGCACTGATAAGGCCGAATTTAAAGGTATGCTCAAACCTTTATAATGTCCTTGAGGAAAACGGCTACTGCGTCGACGTCGTGGTATGCGGAAACGAGATCCTTGACGTTCTGCGGCCGGGGGCTCCGGTGAGCGGTATCGCCTACGATATAGGCACCACCACCATAGCCGCGTATTTTGCCGACCTGCGTACGGGCGTACAGCTCGTGCAGACGAGCATGCTCAATCCCCAGGTCAAATACGGCGGGGACGTTATAATGCGTATGAAATACAGCATTGAAAACGGTCTCGAAGGTCCCACGGGAGATATACGCGCCGCTTTAAGATCCCTTTATGAGAAGTGCGCCTCGGAGTGCGGCAGAAGCGCCGACAGCATTTATCTCATCACCGTCGTCGGCAACACCTGCATGCATCACCTGTTCATGGGCATACTCCCCTCTTCCCTTGCCTACGCGCCCTATACGCCTCAGATCGCCGACGCGATCGACGTTCCCGCCTCGGAATGCGGTTTTTCGGTAAACCCCTCGGCGAGAATACATATGCTTCCCAATATCGCCGGTTTCGTCGGCGCGGATACCGTGGGCGCCGCCCTGGCGGCATCCATGGATGAAAAGAAAGCGATTACCCTTTTGATTGACATCGGCACCAACGGTGAGATGGTACTGGGAACGGAAAAGCGGCTGATCGCCTGCAGCACCGCTGCCGGGCCTGCCTTTGAAGGCGCGCTGATTACCTGCGGCATGCGCGGCGCGGAAGGCGCTATTGACCATGTCAGCCTGAAGGATGGGAAATTCACATACAGCGTCATCGGCGGCGGAAAGCCCATCGGCAT
>DBWE01000085.1:0-704 GCA_002308315.1 Clostridiales bacterium UBA1246
ACTCTCTGATCCTTCGCGGGCTCTCCGCCGTACTGGAAGCGCTTGCCTATCTCCTTGAAGGTCGCGAGTATGCTCTCGCCGAGGCTGCCGGTAAAAATGCTGGGCTCCAGATCGGTGCGGTAAGTAAACTGTCCGGGCTCGGAGCAGACCTCGACGACCTTGCCCTGTTCCACGATNNATCCTTACCGGTGTCGCCGCCGTAGGCAAAACGCTTGCCGATGGTTTTGAAGGTCTCTTTGATGCTGGTGCCGAGCGGTCCGGCAAACAGACTCGGCTCGGTCGAGGTGTCATAAGTGAACTGACCGGGCTCGGCGCAGACTTCCACGACCTTGCCCTGTTCCACGATGATCATGCACTGTCCGTCCGCCACTACGACGCCGCTGCCGTCGGAAATGACGTTGTCGCTGCCCTTGGTGTTGGACGAGCGTCCGGATACCTTCTTCTCGCCCTTGCAGACGAGAACGTTCTTATCCATGGATTCGCATACGAAGAATTCTTTCCACTGGTCGGCCAGCGTTCCTCCCGCCGCTCCCAGTATCGCTTTGATAAGGCCCATTGTATTCCGTTCCTTTCATTCAATATATTTGTTTTTATGTATCCTCATATGTTCGGAGCAGGCCGCGCCGTGCTCAGAAGCTGCCTCCGCCGCCTCCGTGACTGCGTCCGCTGGAGGACGAGTGGCTTGAATGGCCGCCCGAGGACGA
>DBWE01000085.1:753-5098 GCA_002308315.1 Clostridiales bacterium UBA1246
AAGCTGTCCTTTACCATATATCCCGCGGCGTTTCCCGCCTTGCGCACGGTCTTCATTTTCCCTCGCAGCACCGCGATAACTATGAGCGCGACGATCAGTGCGACGATCAGCGCGGGCAGGATCGCGCCGCGAACGCTCTCGCTTTTCTGCTGCTTTTCGCGGTAGTCGGCCGGCCTTTCGAAAACCTCCTCGACCCCGTCCAGATATACCTCCGCGGCGCGGTAGTATTCCCCGTCGGAAAGGTAAGGCTTGACGGCGCTGCCCAGCTCGTCGATATCCCGGTCCCAAAAACGGTCGTAGCACTCCGCGAAGGTGGATATCCACCAGCCTCTGTGCTGAGGGTTCATGCATATCAGCAGCAGCATTCCGTCGTAATCCGGACCGAGGCCGTAGCCGTTGTAGTCATAAAAGTCGTCGGCGTACTCCATATGGGACAGGCTGCCGGTATCGTTTACGGTAACGATGACAAAGTCGCTGCCCCATTCTTCGCCCATTTCCGCTATGCGTCCGGCGAGCCTGTCCTCCTCCGCGTCCGTAAAAAGGTCCGCGCCGTCTACCACTCTCGGAGCGTCATAGTCGTGATACGCGACGAAGGGATCGGTATATTTGATGACCGGTCCGTCGGACGCTTCACGGGTCTGCCCCGACGCGATCTTTTCGACCTCGAGGGATATCGCGCCGATATACGCTTCCACGGCGCCGTAAAGGTCCCCGTCCAGCAGAGCCGCGTCAAAGGCGTCGCAGGCTGTCGAGGCCGCCTCTTCCGTAAGCAGCTCCGTCATGCGGCCTTCGGTATATATCCCGTAGGCGCCGAGCTCCGCGTCGGCTATGAGCATGGTCCCGTCCCGGTCGGCTCCCACGCCGTACCCCGAGTTGTCATAAAAAGCCTCCGCGAAATCCGCGAGCGTTTCGTCCTCGTCGAGGAAATCCGGCCCGTCGGTGATTATCATCGCGAAATCGCAGTAATACTCCTCCACCGCGCGGCAGAGCATTTCGTCAAGCTCGTCCCTTTCGGCTTCGCTGAGCGTGCCGGTCCAGTCGCTTATCCTGTAAACCCCGTCGTCATATTCGGCCGCCGCCAGCGCGTGCGCGGGAAGCGCGAGGACGAGTATCGCTGCAATGATAAAGCAGATCGGTCTTTTCATATTCCCGCCTCCTCAAAACAGTCTGGAGAAAAGGAACATGCCTATCGCGAACACCGCGGCGAATACTCCGCCGAACCACGCCCAGCTCTTGGCCCTGGAGACGGGCAGCTCGCCCACGATCTTCCCGGTCTGCCCGTTTATGGCGTAGCTGTAGGTCTTGCCCCTGTACTTCGAGGTGATCAGATATACCGGCAGAAGAACGTATTTCACGGAGGTATCGGATATCTGCGTTTTGTTCATCGACATCGTTACGCTGTCGTATCCGTTTATGGTCGAGCGGAACGCTTCCTCCACGCTCGTCTCCACCCTTTTGTTCGCTCTCGGCAGGCTGGCGTCCGCGTCCGCGTCGAAGCGGTCGGCAAGAAAGCCCGAAAGATACGCCGGATCGAACTCCTTCAGCTCGCTGAAATCATAGGGCTCGATGGAGTCCATCAGGCTGTCGTCCATCTTTACGCTTCCGTCCACGGGGATCTTCTCAAAGGACATCTCCCCTTCTCTCACCAGCAGGAAATGGGACGTCTCCGTGTAATCGTAGCTTCCGCTGCTCCAGTGCCGGACTCTGGTGGCCTTGAAGCTCATCTTTCCGTCCGCGTGACAGTCAAAAAGCCAGAACGGCACGTATACGCCCTGCACTTCCTTTATCCTGTTTTCGCTCAAAAAGCCTCCCGGAAGCAGTCTTTTGCCCTTGCAGAGCTCCCTGACCTTTTCCGAGACTCCGCTGCGGTCGATCCTGAACGGGATTATCCCGTTCGGCTTGATCATGCCGGACAGCTGAGGCTCCAGGACTATCACGTTGTCGCAGTAGGGACATTTTGTTGCGGCGGTCACGCCTTCAACGGTCACCTCCGCGCCGCATGACTGGCATTTATAGGTCTGAACGCCCTCTATTACTTCTCCGCTCAGATCTTCCTTGTACGCTCCCCAGTCGAATTCCGGTTCCTTGCCCTCCTGGGTCTCGGCCTCGTTGAGCATTTCGATGGCGTCGAGCTCATAGCTGTTTCCGCACGATCTGCATTCCAGCATCCCGCTCGTACTGCCGAATTCAAGCGGAGAAGAACAGCTCGGACATTTATAAGATAAGGTATCGCTCATTTACTCTCTCCGTTCTGCCGCGCCTTACCGCGGCGGCATGGATCATATTATTCGGCGTCGGTGCTCTCGATGAGTCCGTAATCTCCCGCGCGCCTCTTGTACACCACCGAAAACGCTCCGGAGCTGTCCTCGTTTTTGAATACGAAAAACTCGTGCTCCAGCAGATTCATCTGCAGTATCGCCTCGTCCACGGACATGGGCTTGATGGAAAAGCGTTTGGTGCGCACGACTTTGAAGTCCTTTTCTTCCTCCTCGTCGCTCCTGGCAGGAGGCGCGAATTCCTTTTCCAGCGCTCCCTCGTGAATGCGTTTTTCAAGCCTGGTCTTGTTCTTGCGCACCTGGCGCGTGATGGAGGCCACCGCCGCGTCTACGGAAACATACATGTCGTTGGTGCTTTCCTTTACGCGATAGAACATGCCGTTGTTGTTCACCGTAGCCTCGACGATGTTGCGGTTGCGTTCTACGCTGAAGGTTATATAGGCCGTGGACTCGCCCCTGAACAGCCTGTCCAGCTTGCCCACCTTCTTCTCGGCGTACGCGCGCAGGTCATCGGACGGAGACATCTTTTTCTCGGTAAATACAAATTTCATGGCTTCGTTCTCCTTTCGGCAAATGATGTGAGCTTGCGCTCAGTATCCACCGTATATATTCTATCATGCCGGAAGCCAAAAATAAAGACGAATTGACCTTATATTTGCATAAATATGCTCCCCGCGCCCGCGTCATATGATTCCCTCGGCGTGGCGCGTGACGTGGCAGCCCATGTTTACCGCGCAGGGCAGGCCGGCGATATGCGTCGGTCTTGCCTCTATGTTCACGGCGAGGGCGGTGTGCCTGCCTCCGAAGCCCTGCGCGCCTATGTTCAGCGCGTTGATCCTCGCAAGCAGCCGCTCCTCCATCTCCGCGTAGAACGGATCTTCATTGTGCTGTCCCATGGGCCGCAGCAGCGCCTTCTTCGCCATGAGTGCGGCTTTGTTAAAATTGCCGCCGATGCCGACGCCGACCACAATCGGCGGGCACGGTCTGCCGCCGGCCTGGGCACAGACGCTGATGATGAAATCCTCCGCCCCGCTGACTCCGTCTCCCGGGGTGAGCATTTTAATCTGGCTCATATTCTCTGAACCGAACCCCTTCGGCGCCACGGTGACCTTCACCTTATCCCCCGGCACAATATCTATGTTGATGTCGGCAGGCGTGCTGTCTCCTGTGTTCTTCCGGCGGAACGGATCCTCTACGATCGTCTGCCGCAAATACCCTTCCGCGCACCCTCTTCTGACGCCCTCGTCGACTGCCTCATGAAGATTTCCACCTATCAGATGCACATCCTGACCGACTTCCAGGAACACGCAGGCCATGCCTGTGTCCTGGCAGATCGGGAACACGCCTTCCGAAGCGATGTTCATATTCTCTTCCACGCATGCGAAGACATCCCGCGCAAGCTGTGTCTCTTCACAGCGGGCGCACTCCGCGATGCGGCCCTTCACATCTTCCCCTAGGAAGTAGTTGGCGTGCACGTACATCTCCGCGACAGCCTTCGTGATTTCCTTAACGTCCAGTTCTCTCATGATTTCAGAACCTCCTGCAAAAAAGTATAACAGAGGCGGCACGCGCGCGCAATTTACGCGGCCACCCCTGCCATGATAATCGGAGAGTGAGTTTAATTACTCACCGGCTAAGTCTGCTATCTGTTTTTTCACACTCTCAAAGGATGTCGATCCTTCCGATTTCTTGGCTTTGATGCAGTTCACAATAGATATTGCGTCGTAAATATCCTCATCGAAAGCATCCGAGAAGGATTTGAACTCATCAATTGTCAGTTCTTCGAGGGCTTTCCCCTCGCCGATGGCGTAGAGCACCATCTTTCCGATGATCTCATGGCAGTCACGGAACGGAATACCTTTGCCTACCAGATAGTCGGCGGCGTCCGTAGCGTTCATGTAGCCGTACTTGGCGGCTTTTGCCATGTTGTCCTCTTTAACTGTCATCGTGGATATCATCTCTGTGAAGATACCCAGGGAGTTCTTCAGTGTATCGACTGCGTCGAATACCGGCTCCTTGTCCTCCTGCAGGGCCTTGTTGTAGGCCATCGGGAGGCCTTTGCATACGGT
>DBWE01000143.1 GCA_002308315.1 Clostridiales bacterium UBA1246
GAAAAGCGCCGAAAGAGCGCCGTTTGAAGCGTGTTCTTATAGGTTACGTCTGCTTACCTGCTGATTATAACACAATACGGCTTTGTTTTGAAGCTCACCGAAAAGATTTTGAGCTTATGATCAAAACGGCGCCGCCGGGAGTCAAGGCGGTGCCGTTTTGATACCGAATATTATATCAAGCGCATTGTTTTTCAACACGCAGAGTAATTTTGCCGTTTTCCGAGATAAGCAGAGCAAGATCACCCGAGGCGAGCTCGCCGTTTATCAGCATTTCCGCGGCTGCGTCTTCGACGCCTGCGCGGATCGCCCTGCGAAGCGGACGCGCTCCGTAACGCGGATCATATCCCTGCCTGATCAGCTCGTCCAGAGCATTATCGCTGATTTCAAGACGTATACCGAGCGTCATGAAACGCCGCTTGACTCCGTCGAGCATGAACGACGCTATTTCTTTCAGCTGTGAATGGGAGAGCTTATTGAAAATAATGATATCGTCGATGCGGTTTATCAGCTCCGGAGAAAAGCATGAACGCACTTCTTCCATCACGCGGGAGCTGACGCGGCAGGCGTCTTCGTTATCTGCCGCGGAAAAGCCGACGCTGTGTTTGTTTTCCGCAATGAATTCGGAACCGATGTTCGACGTCATTATGATAACGGTGTTTTTGAAATCGGCGCTGCGCCCCTGACTGTCCGTTAAAACACCGTCCTCCGTTATCTGAAGGAGGATATTGGAAACGTCGTTGTGGGCTTTTTCGATCTCATCAAAAAGTATCACCGAATACGGACGGCGGCGTACCTTCTCGGTAAGCTGGCCGCCCTCATCGTATCCCACGTAGCCCGGAGGCGCGCCGGTAAGTCTTGCGGAAGAGTGGCGCTCCATATACTCGGACATATCCAGCTTGATAAGGGCTTTTTCGTCTCCGAAAAGAGCCTCGGCAAGGGCGCGGCACAGCTCCGTTTTTCCCACTCCGGTCGGACCGAGCAGCAGGAAAGTCCCTATGGGTCTTCGCGGGTCTCTCAGCCCGACTCGGCCTCTTCTTACGGCCCGCGCGATCGCGCTGACTGCCGGGTCCTGTCCGACGACCCGTCTGTGAAGTACCTTTTCCATATCCGCGAGCCTTCGGCTTTCGTCGCCGGTGATCATTTCAAGAGGCACTCCGGTCCACAGAGATACGATGCGTGCAATATCCTCCGCCGCAACGCATAGGCTGTCAGAGCCGCTTTCTTTGCGGTCATTCCGAAGCATCGCGATCTTTCCGGTTATTGTGTTTTCTTCGTCGCGCATGACCGACGCGATCTCATAATCCTCTTTCTCGACAGCCTCCGTTTTGGCTTTCCGAACCGAGGCAAGGCGTTCCTCGAGCGTTTTGAGCTCGTCCGGTCCGGTCAGGGCGGCAATACGGACCGCAGACGCCGCTTCGTCTATAAGATCTATCGCTTTGTCGGGAAGAAAGCGGTCGTTTATATAGCGCACGGACAGCTCTACCGCTTTCTTCAGCGCGTCGTCGCTTATTTTGAGCTTGTGATGCTCCTCGTATTTCGGACGCAGAGCCGTCAGCATTTTCACTGCGTCGGCCGGGCAGGGCTCATCGACCCTGACGGGCTGGAAACGGCGCTCAAGCGCCGGATCCTTTTCAATATGTCTGCGATATTCATTTATCGTCGTCGCGCCTATGATCTGCAGCTCCCCGCGACCGATGGCGGGCTTGATGATGTTGGCCGCGTCCAGGGAGCCCTCAGCCGCTCCGGCGCCCATTAGAGTATGAAGCTCGTCTATAAACAGTATAGTTCCGACGTTTTTTTCGGCTTCTTCGATTATCGTTTTCAGACGGTCCTCGAAATCGCCTCTGTATTTTGTTCCGGCGACGACGGCGCAGAGATCCAGAGCGAGCAGCTTCCTGCCGCGAAGACTATCGGGAACGCCGCCGTCGGAGATTTTCTGAGCAAGCGCCTCGACTACCGCGGTTTTGCCCACGCCGGGTTCGCCTATCAAAACGGGATTGTTTTTGCTGCGTCTGCTCAGTATCTGCATTATCCGCGTCAGTTCGACCTCGCGGCATATAACGGGATCCGTCCCGCCGCGCGCCGCCTTCGAAACAAGATCGTGAGTATATCTGGAAAGAATATCGGAGCATGAAGCAGGTTTTACGGACGTTTGTACGTTAGACGCCCTGCGCCCGGAAGGGAAGATATCCTCGCTGTCATCTCCCGCTCCTCCGGCAAGCTCGGAATACATCCTGTTTACGTCGACTCCGTTTGCGGAAAGCAGCTTTACGGCGGTATTTTCCTTCTCCTTGAGCAGGCCCATCAAAAGATGAACGGTCCCGATCCCGAATTGCCCCATGCTCACGGCCTCGGCGGCCGCGAGCTCGATTATGAGCCTCATGTGCGGCGTAAAGCCCTGGGCGGGGCGTCCGGACGGGACGCCCCGGCCCACGGCCTTTTCAACAAGCTGAACGGTTTTATCCGCTTCAAAGCCTCTGCTTCGCAGAAAGCTTGACGCCAGACCGTCTCCCTCGCGGGCAAGACCTATAAGCAGATGCTCGCTGCCCACATATCCGTGCCCGAGTTCCGCCGCTGCGGAACAGGCGAGATTGACTGCGCCCTTTGCGCGCTCTGTCAGCTTGTTTTCGTATCGCAATTACGGTCAGCTCCTTCAGAAGCTCTCCCTGACCATTTCCGCTCTGGCTATGTCACGCTCCTCGCTGTCCATATGATAGTCCCCGGAGATGACCTTTACCTGATTGGGCTGGACCTGCCACAAAAGCGCGTTGAGCAAGGGTATGCTTACGTCCTCCAGATCTCCCGCGACGACCCCGCGGCGAACGTCGCCCAAAAGGGAAGTGGCTTCGGCGCTCGAAAGCTTTCTGGCGTATTTGAGCAGTCCGTACGCTCTCCACGCCTTGTCTTCCGCAGCGTTTTTATGCCTGTCTCTGTATCTGTCGCGCAGCTCCTGCTCGTGCTCCACGGTAGACTTCACGACCTTTTTCAGCCGGTCTATCGTGTCCTGCTCGTCGGAGCCGAAGGTAAACTGATTGGAGATCTGGTAATATGAGCCGATCGCAGCCGTGCCCTCGCCGTAAATGCCTCTTACGGTGAAGCCGAGGCGTCCGAGGGAGCTCATAAGCATACTTATCTCTCCGCTTTCGGTGTGTGCAGGGAGATGCAGCATTACGCTTGCGCGAAGACCGGTGCCGAGATTGCTCGGGCAGCGCGTGAGATAGCCGAGTCTTTCGCTCCATGCGTATGTAAACTCACCGTCGAGCATATCGTCGACCCTGTTGGCTTTTTCGAGACACTCGTCAAGACAGAAGCCGCTTCCGAGCACCTGGATGCGAAGATGATCTTCTTCGTTTATCATTATGGATACGCTTTCGTCGTCCGAAAGAACGACTCCGCGGTTGCCTCTCTTGGAGGCCATGCGGGGTGAGATGATGTGCTTTTCGACCAGCGCGCCGGCCGTTACGGCGTCGGTAGTGCTCAGGTCGGTAAGAGTATAGGCTTCGCCGTCGTCCCCGCCGTCGGTAAGAAAGCTCGAGACCTTTTCAAGGATCTCGTTTTCGTCCTTGGATGAAAGCTTGGCGGGGAAGGGGTAGTCCGACAGATTTCTGGCAAGTCTCACGCGGGTGGATACTACGATACCGCCCATTTCGCCTTCGATTTCGTACCATTTCATGCTTCGTTTCCTCCTTCAAGTTCTTTTATGCTGTCACGCAGTTCCGCGGCCTTTTCAAAGTCCTGATCTTTGACGGCCTTGTTGAGAGAAGTCTTGAGCTCCTTCAGCTTCTGCTTTTCCTCGATCTCTTTTCCTGCCGAGGCGGGCGTCTTGCCGGTATGTCTCGAGCTGCCGTTGATACGCTTGATGAAGGGGATGAATATCTCCTCGAAGGTCTCGTAGCATTTCGGGCAGCCGGCTTTTCCGGTCTTGAGCACCTCGTCCTCGCTCGTGCCGCAGAGGGGGCAGCGGACCGTCCTGGCATAGCTCCTCGGCGACATGAAGGAATTGAGGATCTTGTTGTAGTAATTCACTCCGAAATAGGTATCCTGCTCAAGCTTTTCGGCGCAGTCCGGGCAAAGGATGAACTCGCAGAGCGCCCCGTTGAAATTCGTCTTATAATGTACTTCCGCGTTCCTGCTTCCGCATTTCTGGCATATCATTATTATTTCCTCCTTATGAAAATTTAATCAACCGTGTTTCTAATTGAATTGATCAGCATCGTTTTCAAGATCGTTGCTCTTACCGCGTCTCTTTCATACGGCATGAGCGGGAGAAGCGCGTTGTGGCTTATAGCCGACCTCATGAGCAGAGCGTCGCGTTCGGAGATCGCGTCGGAAGTGACCGCGTTTGAAATAAACGCTTCCGCGGTGTGAGGATCGATCACAAAGCCTATGCTGTTTACCAGGTGCATTATCAGCTGTTTTTCGGAGGATACCACGCGCGTTATTTTTATATACCCGTTGCCTCCGCGTTTGCTTTCGACGATATATCCGTGTTCCGGTGTGAACCTCGTTGCTATCACGTAATTGATCTGGCTGGGAACGCAGTTGAATTTCATCGCAAGCTCGGCCCGCTGAAGCTCGACCGATCCCGTTGCAGCCATTTCGCCGATAATATACCCGGCTATCATGTCGCTGATTCCCATTTAATCCCTCCTCGCTTGTTTGATTTTGACTTTGACTTTCTTTGACTATAATATAGCGCAGCCGTTTCAATATGTCAATACCTTTGTTTGACCAACTCTGACCAAAAAAACAATAAAAATCAGGTTGATTTTTTGGTGATTTATGATAATATATATCCAGTTTACATATGGAGGTGTGAAACATGGCTTTCAAAATCAAACCCGATGACTGCGTCGGCTGCGGCGTATGCAAGGACAACTGTCCTGTCGAGTGCATAAAGGAAGTTGACGGCAAGTGCGTTATCAACGCCGAAGAGTGTGTCGGCTGCGGGACCTGCATCGCCAACTGCCCCAGCGACGCTATAGTACAGGAATAATTTCAGCCGCGTCAGCCGCAGATGCTTTTTCGCATGATGCGCTGCGCACGATATTTCGTGAACAAAGGCCCGTTATCCGGGCCTTTGTTCATATAATGGGATGAAAATGGACTACGACGTTTTATGGCCNNGGCGGGCCGAAATACATACAGGAGGATGGCGTTTTTCCTCTCGGCTCAGATTCGGCGTGGCTCGGAGCGTTTGTAAATCTGTCCGGAGTGAAACGCTTTTGCGACCTCGGCTGCGGCGGGGGAGCCCAGTCCTTCAACATCATGGGCAGGGCTGCCGCGATCTCCGGCTCGGGAATAGATATTTCGGAGCGCGCGGTGAGGCTTGCCGAAAAAAACGCGGCTCTGAACGGCTTTGACTATAAGGCCGTCTGCGGAGACATAAGGAATATAAGAGACTGTTTTTCGGCGGGCTCTTTCGACCTTGTCGTCAGCAATCCCCCGTATTTCCCCGAAGGCAGTGGAAAAAAAGCAAGCGAGCCGCAAATTGCCGCAGCGAGGCAAGAGAGCGCCTGCTCTTTGAAAGACATCTGCGCCGCCGCGGCCTTTCTATGCCGCTGGGGAGGCCGCTTTGCGATCGTTTACCGTCCCGAACGCCTTTCAGAGCTTTTCTGCGCCATGTCGGCGGCGGGCATAGAGCCGAAACGCCTGCGCCTTGTTCTGAAGGATCACGATTCCGCTCCGACGGTCTGTCTGGCGGAAGGCCGACGGGGCGGTGCGCCGGGACTTTCCGTTGAGCCGCCTTTATATATAAGACAGGAGGGAAGATAGTGGCCGGTAAGCTTTTTCTCGTCGGGACTCCCATCGGCAATCTCGGAGATATTTCCCCGAGATGCGCTCAGGCTCTCGAACAGGCCGATTTCATAGCCGCTGAGGATACAAGGGGATCCGTAAAGCTTCTCAATCATCTCGGCATAAAGAAGCCGATGGTGAGCTATTATGAGCACAACAAAAAAGAAAGCGGCGAAAAGATCCTCAAACGCATTGCCGAGGGGGAAAGCTGCGCGCTCGTGACCGACGCGGGCATGCCGGCGATAAGCGACCCGGGCGAAGAGCTCGTCAGACTCTGCGCGCAGATGGATATCGAGGTCACTGCCGTTCCGGGACCCTGCGCCGCGATAGCCGCCCTGGCCCTTTCGGGGCTTTCGACAGGCCGTTTTACATTTGAAGGCTTTTTGTCCGTCACGAAAAAAAATCGCACGGAGCATCTTAATTCCCTGAAAAACGAAGAGCGTACGATGATTTTTTACGAAGCGCCGCATAAGCTCAAAAACACGCTTTCGGATATGATATCCGTATTCGGCGCCGACAGGCGTATCGCGTTGTGCCGTGAGCTGACAAAGCTTCACGAAGAGATAATCCGCACCACGCTGAAGGGCGCTTTGGATCACTGCGAAAGTACCGCTCCCAGAGGCGAATTCGTGCTCGTGGTGGAAGGCGCCTCGGATACCGCGGAGACGGTTCCGCTTGAAGCCGCTCTGGAGAGCGTCTCCGCACTGCGCTCCGCAGGTCTTTCTCTGAAGGACTCGGTCAGACGGGTCAGCGAAGAAAGCGGGATATCGAAAAACGTCCTGTATCAGCATGCGCTGGACGC
>DBWE01000209.1:0-5470 GCA_002308315.1 Clostridiales bacterium UBA1246
ATATCCCGGGCCGTCTGCGCTCAGATGGCTCAATGGGGGCTGCAGGGCGAGCCCGCCGCCGATCTCGGCGACGTTATGGCCGAGTTCGTCCGAGTCCGGCCGCATCTTGTGCTCATGGACATATCTCTGCCCTTCATGAACGGCTATCACTGGTGCGGCGAGATACGCAAGGTATCTTCGGTACCCGTTATCTTCATTTCCTCCGCCGGGGACAACATGAATATCATCATGGCAATGAACATGGGCGCCGACGATTTTATCGTCAAGCCCTTCGACGGCAGCGTTCTCATCGCCAAGATACGCGCGCTGCTGCGGCGCAGTTACGATTATTCCGAGTCCGCTCCCCTGCTCGAGCACAGGGGCGCCGTGCTCAGCACCGGCGACGCCGTGCTCGTTTACGGAGACCGCAGGCTGGAGCTTACGAAAAACGAATACCGCATCCTGCTCACCCTCATGCAGAACAAGGGCAAAACGGTGAGCCGCGAAAAGCTTATGGAAGCCCTGTGGCAGACGGATTCCTTCGTGGACGAAAACACGCTCACCGTCAACGTTGGCAGACTGCGCAAAAAGCTCGACGGCATAGGACTGAGCGATTTTATTACCACGAAATTCGGCCTGGGCTACTGTCTGGAGGGCATATCATGACGCTGTTGAAAAAATATCTCATCGGCAGGCTGAGCTTCGTCGCCGTATTGATCTGCTTTACCGTTCTTTTCGCCGTCTCTTTCGCGCTTTACCGCCTGCCGCTCGGCGCCGTGCTGTACCCCGCCGTTCTTTGCCTTCTTATCGGCGCGGCTGTTTTCGCTTTCGGTTTTATCCGCTCTCTTCGGCGTCACCGCGAGCTGGAGCGCCTTAAAAGCTCCGTTTCTCTTCTTCCGGACGAGCTCCCGCCGGCGCGGGGCGTGGAGGAAGACGACTACCGGGATATCTGTCTGCGTCTGCGCGAGCTGCTGCGCGAGCATGAGCGCCGCTCGTCCGCCGACGCGGAAGCCATGAAGGAATATTATACCGTCTGGGCGCATCAGATAAAGACGCCCATAGCCTCCATGCGGCTGCGCCTGCAGAACGAGGACAGCGAGCTGTCCCGCAGCATGCTGTCCGGTCTCGGGCGGATAGAGCAGTACGTCGAAATGGTGCTGACCTATATCCGTCTCGAAGGGGGCAGCGATTACGTTATCCGCGAATACGATCTTGACGGCATCCTCCGGCCGACACTCAGAAAATTCGCCGGCGATTTCATCGTCCGCCGGCTTAAGCTCGATTACACGCCCGTTTCCGCCACCGTGCTTACCGACTCCAAATGGCTTTCGTTCGTCGTCGGGCAGCTTATTTCAAACGCGCTGAAATATACCCGCTCCGGCTCCGTATCGGTATATCTCGAGGAGCCCGCGACCCTGTGCGTGCGCGATACGGGCATAGGCATAGCCCCCGAGGATCTGCCCAGGGTCTTTGAGATGAGCTATACCGGCGCGGCGGGCCGCGCGGATATGCGCTCCAGCGGCATAGGCCTGTATCTGTGCCGCCGTATCTGCCGAAATCTCGGGCATTCCATTGGCATCGAGTCCGTTCCCGGCGAAGGCACTCTTGTCCGCGTCGGTCTCGGCGCCGACAGGCCCCTGGCGGAATGACGGAGAATGTGACAAAAGCGTAAGCTTCCCCGGCGGTATCGTAAGCCGATCGCATGGAATGCGTCGGCTTTTCCCTTTATAATTGATCCGTAATAGGCGTAATAACCGTAATAACGGATCGGAGGTCATTTTATGAGCATACTCGAAGTCAGCGGACTTAAAAAAACGTACCTTACGCGCTTCGGCGGCAATGCGGTCGAGGCTCTCAAAAGCATTGATTTCTCCGTGGAAGAAGGAGAATTCGTCGCCATAATGGGCGAGTCCGGCTCCGGCAAGACCACGCTGCTCAATATCCTTGCGGCCCTGGACAAGCCCACGGCGGGCTCCGTGCTGCTGGACGGGCGAGATCTTTCCGGAATACCGGAGAGCGAGGCCGCCGTATTCCGGCGCGAAAATCTCGGCTTTGTGTTTCAGGAATTCAATCTTCTCGATACCTTCACTCTCGAGGACAATATTTATCTCCCTCTCGTGCTTGCGGGAAAAAGCTACCGCGAAATGGAAGAAAAGCTGGCTCCCCTCGCGAAAACGCTGGGCATATCGGAGCTGCTGAAAAAATACCCTTACGAGGTTTCGGGCGGCCAGAAGCAGCGCGCGGCGGTCGCGCGGGCGCTGATAAACTCTCCGCGCATAGTGCTTGCCGACGAGCCCACCGGCGCGCTGGACTCCAAAGCCTCCGACGAGCTCCTTCGCCTGTTCACGCGGATCCACTCCGCCGGTCAGACCGTGCTTATGGTGACCCATTCGGCAAAGGCCGCATGCTGCGCGGGCCGCGTTCTCTTCATTCGCGACGGCGTGGTCTTTCATCAGATATACCGCGGAGACAGCAGCGCGGAACAGCTGTACCGCAAGATATCGGACACCCTCGTAATACTGTCGCAGGGTGGTGACGAACTGTGAAAACGGCATATTATCCGCGGCTGGCCCACGACGGCATCCGCAAGAACAAGCGCATGTTCATACCCTATATCATAACGACGGTATGTATGATATCCATGTTTTACATCCTTTGCTTTCTCTCTTCCGCAAAGGTATCCCGGCTGATCCCCCACGGCGCTTCGACGGCCGGAGCGATCTTTTCCCTCGGCAGCATCGTCATTCTGCTGTTTTCCCTGATATTTCTTTTTTACACCAACTCGTTCATAATTCGCAGCCGCGCCCGTGAGTTCGGCCTTTACAACGTTCTCGGCATGAGCAAGCGAAATCTTGCCTGCATAATCGCCCTTGAAAACCTGATCATCTTTTTGATCTCGCTCGCTCTTGGCCTTATTGTCGGGATATCCCTGTCCAAGCTTGCCGAGCTCGTTCTGGTAAATATGCTGTCCGGAAATATCGATCTCGGCATACATATCGACGGCACGGCGCTGACGCGCACCGTTCTGTTTTATTCGGCTATTTTCGCTCTGATAATGCTCGTGTGCGTCATCCGGGTGTACCGGAAAAGCGCTTCCGAACTGCTGAAGAGCGAAAACGTCGGAGAAAAGCCGCCGCGGGCCAATCCGCTGTTCGGCGCGGCGGGAATAGTGATCCTTGCCGCGGCATACCGGATAGCCGTCGGCATCACCAACCCGGTCAGCGCGCTTTTATGGTTTTTTGCGGCAGTGCTTATGGTGATCGCCGCCACGTATCTTATAATGATCTCCGGCAGCGTTCTCCTCTGCCGCCTGCTTCAGAAGAACAAACGGTACTATTACCATCCGAAGCACTTCGTTTCCGTTTCCTCCATGGTCTACCGCATGAAGCGCAACGGCGCGGGCCTTGCCTCGATATGCATAATCGGAACGATGGTCCTTGTGATGCTCTCTTCTTCTGCCTGCCTGTGGATCGGTTCGGACCGCTCCATACGCGCCAGATGTCCCGGCGAAATAAATCTTGACGTTCATTTCGCCGATCCTGCTCAGCTTTCCGAGGAAAACGTATCCGTGTTTCGCTCCGCGGTGAAGGATTACGCGGCCGGGCGCGGAACGGAGCTGAAAAACGAAGGCGGCCTTCTTTACATCGGTCTCACCGGGCTTCAGCGGGGGGGCGAGCTCATCTGCGGCTATGACGACACCTCCGCCGGCGTATCGTTCGCCGATCTGAGAAACATCGTGCTGATCTCCCGGGAGGAATATGCCGCGATAAGCGGAGAATATCCCGAGTTCGAAGATGACGAGACGCTGCTTCTTGTCGACCGATGCCGTTTTGAGGGCGACGAATTCACCCTCACTATGGAAGACGTTTCCCGTGATTACCGCATAAAGGAAACGCGGGCAGAGTCCGTTCTGCGCGACTTTTCCTCGCAGTTCATCCCCACCGTCACAGCCGTGCTTTCCGATCCGGCGGCAGCCATTGAGGACTTCGACGCTCTGACCGACGGCAGCGTCGACCGCTTCTCTATGGAATGGAAGTATTATTTTGATACGGGATTGAGCGACGAAGAAAACGGCGCCTTTGCCCGCGGTCTTGACGCCGCCATCAGCTCGCTGAGCTTCGGCGGGGATGCCGGCTCCGGCTATAATTATTTCTTTCTCGATTCCCGGGCGGACGAAAGCGCGGACTTTTACGCGTCAAACGGCAGTCTGTTTTTCATAGGTGTGATGCTCAGCGTCGTTTTTCTCCTTGCCGCGGTGCTGATAATCTATTACAAACAGCTGTCCGAGGGCTATGAGGACAGCAAACGTTTTGCCATCATGCAGAACGTCGGCATGACGGGCGCGGAGATCCGCGGCAGCATCAATTCCCAGCTGCTTACGGTTTTCTTTCTCCCTTTGTTTTTTGCCGGCCTGCATCTCACGTTCGCCTTCCCCATGATACGAAGGATACTTACCTTTTTCGCGCTGTATGATCTGCGTCTGTTCATTATCACCACCGTCGTCAGCTTTGCGGCGTTCGCCGTATTTTACATGGCGGTGTACAAGCTCACGTCAAACGCCTATTACAGGATAGTCAAGGGCGCGTCGAAGCAAAGCGTTCGGGTCACCTGAACCAAANNGGGGCTGCAGCGAAACGATGATCGCTGCAGCCCCTTTTTCACAGACTTTTCTTGATCTGCGTTATCGCGTTTTTTTCCAGTCTCGATACCTGCGCCTGGGATATGCCGACCTCGGCGGAAACCTCCATCTGCGTCTTTCCCTCGTAAAATCTCAGGGCGAGTATGTGCTTTTCTCTCCCGCTCAGTCTTTTTATCGCCTCCGTCAGCGCGATCTGCTCAAGCCAGCTTTCGTCCGTGTTCTTGCTGTCCCCCACCTGATCCATCACGTATATGGCGTCGCCGCCGTTGTTGTATACCGGCTCGCANNCTCAGCGGCTCCACCACCGCGTCCATCGCGATGACCGCTTCCTCTCTTTTTATCCCCAGCGCCGCCGCTATCTCCTCCACCGTCGGCTCGGCGCGGTTCTGCGCGGTAAGCGCCTCCCTGACCTGCATGACTCTGTACGCCGTATCCCTTACGGAGCGGCTCACGCGTATAGCGCTGTTGTCGCGCAGATACCTGCGTATCTCGCCTATGATCATGGGCACGCCGTACGTGGACAGCCGAACGTTCTGGCTCATATCGAAGTTGTCTATGGCCTTTATAAGGCCTATGCAGCCCACCTGAAACAGGTCGTCGAGATTTTCGTTGCGGTTGGTGAATTTCTGTATAACGGAAAGCACGAGCCTGAGATTGCCCTCTATAAGCTTTTCCCTGGCTTCCCTGTCCCCGTTTTTTGTTTTCAAAAGCAGCTGCGAGGTCTCATCCGCCGTCAGCGTTTTCAGCTTTGCGGTGTTCACCCCGCAGATTTCGACCTTACCCGTCAAGAAAACTACCTCCCGCGGAATGTCTCCGCAGAAGGTAGTATTGCCTTATATCGTTTGTTTTATT
>DBWE01000209.1:5497-9245 GCA_002308315.1 Clostridiales bacterium UBA1246
GCTCTCATCATCGAGAAATTGAAGCTGCGCGCGTCCCTTTCCTCCGCCTCGGCGTATACCTCCCTCAGCCTCGTCACGGCAATGTCGCGACAGACCCCGTCGCTTATGCCGTCTATATTCCGCGCCAGCACCGGCACGGCGTCCTCGGACAGATCGTAAAGCATATTTTCCGTGACGCCGCCGGTCATCCCGAGGGTCCGGACGTTGTATTCCGCCGCTATGGCGTCCGGTCTCGCGAAAGCGAATACGAGCCAGGCCGCGAGGGATACGCCGTAGCAGAAGCGGAAAAGATCGAAGCTGTTTTTGAATATATATACTATGCTCCCCGCGAGAACGACGCTCAGGACCAGCAGGAACCACAGCACGAGTATTCTGAGAAAGCTCATGCCGTACGCCTGAACGTACATTATCATCCGGCAGGCCGAGGACGCCGTCATGATATACGTGCAGCCGCTTATCACCGCCAATATGCTTTTCAGCGCGGCGCTGAGGCGGAACAGGCGCGAACAGATCAGGATAAGCAGCTCGTTCATCGCGCAAACGAACATCAGCTGAAAAAATCCCTCTCTGGCGTATCCCGCGTAAGTCTGCCCCGCCGGCAGAGTATGGCGGCCGAAAAGGAAGATCACCTGCACGGCGCAGAACACGAGATATATGATCCCGAGCACGCTCATAAACGTGACGGCAACGGCCGCGTTGAAGCGCCGTCCTTCTTTTTTCCCGATCTCCGCCGGGCGCGCCGCCTGCCCGGCGAGCGCGCAGTAGAAAGCGAAAAACATCCACAAAAACGCCCACAGGGCCTTTGCCGCCGTTATACCCGCTTCGCCTATGTTCAGATCTACCGTAAACATTCTTCTGAACATCCAGTCGGCCGAAAGCAGCAGCGATACGGCGATGGCCGCGAGCGGGAGGGCGATCACGATCCCCGCGAGCACGTATTTCCATTTGTCGAGCCTGACGAAGGAAAGCAGCCTCGTCACGGGCTCGCCTATACGCCGCAGTCCGTTCATGAGCAGCAATATGAAAGCTTTGACGTACCCGCCGAACTGCATCCCCCGGTTATCGGCGAAGCTGTCGGCGATCAGCTTCGCCGCGGTGATCGTGATGCCGAAACGGCTGACCGTCTGAACGAAGCCGTTCATCGTCACGGCGGCGGAGCACGCCAGGAGCACCGCCGCAGCGGCGGCGCGGAAGAACCTGCCCGGCTCGTATACGCCGAGCAGCCCGAGAGAAGATCTCAGGCAGGCAAAGAATATCACGGCAAAAGCGGCCACGTTGACCCCGGCTCCGTCCGCCCTGCAGAAAAGCAGCGAGCGCGCCGCGCCGGCTGCCGCCGCCGCCAGCAGCAGCTTTCCGCCGTACTCTCTCAGCCGTTTTTGCGTGCCGCTCTCCTGCGGCAGTTCATTGAGCTTTTCATCCATCTTTCCGCACCTCCGGGACAGGTCGTGAAGTAAGCGAAAAATTTCGCCTCCGCAGTTAAAATACCACGGAGGCGAATGAAAGTCAATGTATTTTTATCGTATTACGATAATTTTTTATTGTTAAATGCGAAAATCAGGAAATCGTTTCGTAGCGCGCGACGCCGTTTGTCATGAGCCAGCGGTATTCGAGCACGCAGATGACCGCCAGCGCCGCCGTACCGGCCGCAATTGCCGCCCACGCGGGCATTATCAGCAGCAGAGCGCCCGTCGCCATCGCCGCCGCCCAGCAAAGGGCCATGCCGATAAGTACGCTGACGTTGCTTTTTACCGCCTGCGTCTCGTTTACCCACTCAAGGCCCGGATGCCTGATGTTGGCGATAAGTCCCGTAAGAGCCTCGAAAACGGCAAACACGAGCGGCGTCGCTATCATGAACGGGAGCATCTCCGCGTCCGCTTTTAAAACGACCGCTGCGGCAATGCTGAGTATCAGCGTGGCCGGCGCCGCTATGATGATATGCAGACGCAGCTTTGCGAGCAGTATGTCCTTTGTTTTCACCGGCATGGACCGGGTGATCCATATGCTGCTTCCCTCTATCGCCACGGACGGAGCGGAGACCGTGATCATGCCGTTCATGGCCCCGATCAGTATTATAACGACGGGCTGGACGAAGCTCCCGACGCCCTCCATCATTCCGATAAGCCCGCGCACCGCGCTCATCTTTATCAGCAGCGCGGCCGCAGCTATCACCATGAACACCGCTCCGAGCCCCGCGTTGAGCATATATGCCGAGCTGCTTGAAAAGCGGCGGAATTCCTTCGTCAGCAGGGCGCTGCGCCCGGAGCGCAGCTTATCGATGCCGCCGGTGTATGCCGTCACCGCGAGCCCGTGCTTCGACGTGGCCGTCTTGATGAAGGTCGCGGAAAGTATGACGTATACGATGATAAAGGGAATTATCATCCACGCGAGCGTAAGCAGCAGCCTTGCGGTATCCGTTTCGGCTACGGCGGTCCCCGCCCAGTATACCGGCAGCACGGCGCCTATTCCCCTTGCCGCGCTCTGAGCCTTTTCAACGAGGGCGAGCATCGCGGTATTGAGTCTGCCTATGCCGAACATGTAGGCCATCAGGAAGATGAGCGAGATCACCGTCGAAACAAGGGATTTACGCTTTATCCTGCCCGTAAGCAGCGAGAGCACCCATCCGAACAGCGCGGAAAGCGCAAGGGCGAAAAACGGAAGTGCGAGAAATACTATCGCGAAGAACACGAGGCTGCCCGTGTCCGGCCTGAGCGCGACGCACCACGCCAGCACGGCAGGCACCGCCGCGACGAGATCGAGAAAATAATTCATCAGCAGAAGGGCGATCATCCGGCTTGCCAGGATATCCTTAGGAGGGATGGGCATTGACAGAAGCAGCTCATTGTCCCTCGCCTCGAACAGCTGCGACTTGGTCATGAAAACGCTGCCGATAAACATCAGTCCGAGATCTATGAGCACGAACATGGCAAAATACAGCCAGCCGAGTCCCAGCTCAAAAAACGGCCCCGCTATTACGGAAAAGATCGAAGCATACAGCATGAAGCCTACCGCGGCCGCCGCGTAAAGCATCAGCAGCGCGTACAGCAGCAGCTTGCCCGGGCCCGCGTTGCCTTTTCTCCGTCCCGCTCCCAGAAGCCAGCTTTTTATCGCCCCGAGACGCTGTTTGACAAGCAGCTTAAGCATTGCCGTCCTCCAGTTCCAGGAAGACGTCCTCGAGCGAGGTATCTCCCTTGACCTGCTCCATGCTGCCGCTGACTACGAGCCTGCCGTTTTTGATTATCGCGACCTTGTCGCACAGCTTTTCCGCCACTTCAAGGATATGTGTCGAGAAGAATATGGACCCGCCCTCGGAGCAAAGCTCCCGCATCATCGTCTTGAGCAGATGCGAGGCTTTCGGATCGAGTCCGACGAAGGGTTCGTCCATTATCACGAGCTTGGGAGAATGCATCCACGCCGCGACGATGGCAAGCTTCTGCTTCATGCCGTGCGAATAAGCGGATATGGGCTGCGCAAGGTCTTTTTTCAGCTCGAACATCTCCGAGTATTTTTCGATGCGCTCCTGCCTCTCCTTTTTGGACACCCCGAAAATATCCGCAATGAAGCCCAGATATTTGATGCCCGACATATACCCGTACAGCTCCGGGTTATCCGGTATATACGCGATCCTCTTTTTGCATTCCAGAGGGTCGTCCTTTATCGAGATGCCGTCGATATAAATATTTCCCTCTTCAAAGGCGAGTATCCCGCAGCAGGCCTTGATCGTGGTGGTCTTTCCCGCTCCGTTATGCCC
>DBWE01000209.1:9362-9735 GCA_002308315.1 Clostridiales bacterium UBA1246
ATGTCAAATATCGTTCCCGTACATTATGGCATTGAGCCGGCGGAGATCCGCATTGCCGCCCGAAAGGAAAAAAACCGTGTTCTCGTTTTCCTCCGGTCTGACCGCGCCGCTGAGCACGGCCCCCAGGGTGATCGCCGACGAGGCTTCCGCGATCAGCTTCCCCTCTTCCGTCAAAAGNNCGAAGAGCGCGGACTATGTATTCCTCCTCCACCGTCACTATCTCGTCGGCAAGGGAGCATACTATGGGATAATTGAGCCTGCCCGGGCTGAGCGTCTGCAGTCCGTCCGCCACCGAGCGGACGGCGCCGGACAGGGTTATCGGCCCTCCCGCCTCCATGCTGCGGGTATATCTTGCCGCCGCTGCCGGCTCGAC
>DBWE01000209.1:9763-10309 GCA_002308315.1 Clostridiales bacterium UBA1246
CGCCGCCGATAAGTCCGCCTCCGCCGATGGGAATGATTATCCTGTCCGTCTGAGGCAGCTGCTCGATTATTTCCAGGCCCGCGGTGCCCTGCCCCGCCATTATCTCGTAATCGTCGAAGGGAGTCAGCAGCGTCCAGCCCTTTTCTCCGCTCAGGCTTTCGGCGAGCCTGAATCGTTCGGACAGGGTGCTGATGATCAGCTCCGCGCCGAAAGCGCGTATACTGTCCCTCTTGTGCTCCGGAGCGGTGTCGGGCAGGACTATATGCGCCGCGATGCCCAGCTTTGCCGCCGCATACGCCACGGCCTTGCCGAAATTCCCCGACGAGGCCGTTACGACGCCCGCCGCTTTTTCTTCCTCCGTAAGCGTCAGCATCCTGTTCATCGCGCCTCTTATCTTGAAGGAGTTCGTCACCTGCAGGGTATCGAGCTTCATATACGACCTGCAGTGCAGATATTCATCCAGCCCGCAGGTGCGCAGCAGGGGCGTGTCGATAATATACGGGTGTATCCGTTCCCTTGCGGAATATATCATTTCAATCGTCAGCA
>DBWE01000209.1:10395-10519 GCA_002308315.1 Clostridiales bacterium UBA1246
ACAGTCTTTTTGTCGGGTATTATCCCGACAAATTCCGCCGCTTTGACCGGCGTTTCCTTTTCGTTTATCTCTCCGGCTTTTTTGTTATTGTATTTATCGTCCGCTTATGGTAAAATAACCGCAA
>DBWE01000209.1:10628-15475 GCA_002308315.1 Clostridiales bacterium UBA1246
TACATTTTATCGGCACGACCGCCTCGCCGCGGAGCGGCAACCGGCGGCGATGCCATATACCATGTCCCGAGGACATGGTAAAATATCATTAAGCAAAGGAGGTCTCGGCATGGATAAGCGGACCAGAACGCTCAAATTACTGAATATCTCTCATATAATCGTCCTCGCGCTCGTGATACTGATTTTTCTGAGTTGGTTCCTGCCCTGCTTCAGCTACGCTCCGCCCGCCGGCAAGGAGGGCGTGAGATCGCAGACGAGCATGTGGGGCATGCTGTTTTTCAACTACAAATTCCCGCAGATCGAAGACGTGATGAAAAGCGCGATAAACGTCGATGCGGGAGACAAGACCTTCAAGTATCTCAATCTCCGTTATCTGGGGCTGCCGATGATAATGTTTTTCTGCGGGATCGTCGTTATCTGTACCGTGAAGAAGAAAAGCATCCCGTATACCGTCTTTCCCCTGCTTATGTCGGCCTGCGGGATATATGCCTGGCTGTTCGGCAATTTTATACCTCCGTTCGCAAATATCAAGGCAAACGTCACTCTCATGCTCGTTCCGATCGTTCTTCTGGCGGTATTTACCGTAATACAGCTCGTTCTCATGATCGCCGAGATATCGTCGCGTCCGGAGGATTATTACCTGCCCTCCGTCGGCTGACTCTTTTCATTCGTCGTCAAACTGACACGGCTGCCGTCCGTGTCAGTTTGTTTTATTTTTCTTTCTGATATTTTGCTTTTCTCCCCGTAATCCTTGACAAAGCGGCAAAACATGGCATAATATCCGAAGAATACCCATTATGCTCCGCGATCGGCCCGGCCGGGCTGCCGCACGAAGGCAGACCGAGGCTGCGCCGCATTCACGGTATCGACACCCGACAAACGGAGGATCCCTATTATGATACGCAAGCGGCTGTCCGCTCTGCTTCCGGCTCTTGCATTGCTGCTTTGTCTGCTGCAGGGCTGCAGCGGCGCTCAGGCAGGCAGCGAAGCTCCTTCCCCGACTCCGTCCCCGACTCCCGCGGAGCCGACAGGCGACAGCTATACTCTCAACGAATGCTTCCCCGTCGCTCCCGAGTCCTGGAACCCGCATACGTGGAAGTATTACATAGACGAATATGTATCTCAATATACGGAAATGCCTCTTGTCGACATTTCCGTCGCCGACGACGGCGTAAACTTTGAATGGGTCTATGAAATGGCCGTAAACGTGAGCGACGTCACCTCGGACTACGAATTCCGCGACAAATACGGCGTCACGGAAACCGAGGGGCGGGTATACCGGATAGAGCTCAATCCGGCGGCATGCTGGGAGGACGGCACGCCCATAACCGCCGATACCTACGTATACTCCATGCGCGAGCTGCTTTCTCCCGAGATGAAAAACGAGCGCGCCTCGGTCTACTGCGACAACAGCATAGCCATATACAACGCCAAGGATTATTACAACGGCGACCGGGCCGGCGTCGTGAAATACTCTCCGCTGGTCTCAGGCTGGCTTGACGAGCTGCCGGAGGAGCCCGGCAGCGACGGCGATATCAACGGTCAGGTCCTTAACCCCGCCTACGCCGAAGGCGACGCGGTATTCTTCAACGCGGACGAATGCTCTCCCTTCTTCGGGGGCGAGGAGGCCTTTGCGGACTACGTGGCGGCCTATTCCGAATTCTACGACGAATTCGCACCGTTCGTCAAATATACCGGCAGCGGAGAATATATCGAAGTCGACGACGAGCTGAAGACCCTGCTGAACGCCGCCGCCGCGTTTTTGGGCGACGACAACCCCGCGGCATGGCGGGAGCTCTGCTTCTGCGAGGACGGCTTCTTTACTCCCACGGAATGGGAAGACGTCGGCCTCTATGCCGCTGACGACTATACTCTTATCTATATCACCGCTTCCCCCGTATCCATGTTCTCCTTCCTTACCGGGCTGAGCAGCAACTGGATAGTATACGAGGACCTCTACGAAGCGGGCAAGACCGTTCTCGGAGACGGCTCCGTCGTCACCGATTACGGCTGCAGCGCCGACAAATACATGTCCTACGGCCCTTACAGGCTGGTCAGCTCCGATGCCGACGGTCTCGTATTTACCCGCAATGACAACTGGTACGGTTATTCGGACGGACGCCACGCCGGACAGTACCGCACGACGGATATAGTCTGCAGCGTCATCCCCGACCACGACCGCGCCCTGGAGCTCTTCGAAAGCGGAGCCCTTGACAGGCTTGAGCTGACCGGCGAGGATCTCGCCCGATACCGTTCCTATCCCCGTCTTCTCAAGACCCCGGAAACGTACATGTACAGATACGTTTTTGCCACCGATCTCGTCTCTCTTGAAAAGCTTGAGGAGGAAGCGGGCGACGGAAGCTGCAAGCGGATACTGTACTATGACGATTTCCGCCGCGCGATATCTCTGAGTATAGACCGTGAGACCTTCTGCGCCGAGGGTACCGCCGGCTACAAGCCGGGGTACTATCTGCTGAACAATCTGTATTACTATGACATAGAGCATGACCCCAACTCCATTTTCCGCAATTCCGACGCCGCCAAAAAGGCCATGTGCAGCCTTTACGGAGTGGACTGGGAAAACGGGGAATACGCCTCGCTGGACGAGGCCTTCGCTTCCGTGACGGGTTATGATCCTCAGCGCGCCCGCGAGCTGTTCTCCGCCGCCTATGACCTGGCCGTGAGCGACGGCATTTATACCCCGGGCAGCGATATAGTCATCACCTGCATCTGCTCCGCCGCCCAGGAGCTTACCCCGGACGAGCTGAGGCAGGAGGAGCTGCTCAACCGTTTTGTATCCGAGGCCGCCGCCGGCACCGGTTTCGAGGGACACATCCGCTTTGAATTCGCCTGCTACGACGGCGACAGATATGAGGCGGTCGCGGAGGGCCGCGTGGAAATGATATGCTCCGCCTGGGGCTCCTCCTCTTTTTATCCGTTTTCCCTTATCCTCGCCTACTGCTCTCCGCTGTATACGGGCAGCCTGTCGAAAATACACGAGTCCAACGGCTGGGACCCCTCGGTACGCACTCTCGATATAACGGCGGATTTCAACGGCGACGGAACGGAAGAGACCGTTACCCGCAGCTTTGAGTCCTGGGCCGAGGCCATCAACGACACGCGGCAGTTTGCCGGAGACACGCGGCTGTGCATGGAGATACTCGCGCAGCTCGAGGCCGGCATACTCGAAGCCTGCCGCTGCATCCCCTGGGGCTCCTCGGCGTCGTGCACGGTATATTCCGAGCAGCTTCGCTGCCCCGTCACGGAATACAACATCATGTACGAATACGGCGGCATACGTCTGCTGGACTATGAATATACCGACGCGCAGTGGGAAGAACATATTGCCCCCTCCGACGGGCAGAATAGTGAAGAATGACCTTTTAACGAGCTGTCAATATGTTCCGGACGGCAGGCATACGGCCGGTCCGAAGCATAAATAATAATACGGGAGGATAATAAAATGGCTTTTTTTGACAAACTTAACGGCATCGCTCAGTCGGTCGGCGAAAAGACCAGCAACGCGATAGAAAGCGGAAAGCTTTCGCTGAAGATCAACGGCGAAGAAAAAAAGATCGCCGCCGCCGTTGTCAAACTCGGCGAGCTCTTTCTTGCCAGACTCGACGCCGGCGAGGCCGCCGACGAGGAAACAATGGCTGTATATTCCGAGATCATCGGCTGCCGCGAGGTGATCGCCGCCACCCAGGAGGAGCTTGAGAACCTGAAGGCCGCCAAGGAGTCCGGCGCGGAATCGAGGACCGTCGAAGAGGGCACGAAATTCTGCACCGCCTGCGGCGCCAAGGTCAGCGCCGACGCGCGCTTCTGCCCCGAGTGCGGCAAGCCCCAGCAGTGACGCCCCTGCCCGCGGCGGCCGACACGGCCTTATGACCCGCGGCGCGTCATTCATATCGTTTTCCCGCGGAGGCTTTGCCTCCGCGGGATTTTTTGTTAATTTGTTATTATGTGATAATATTATTCTATCAATTATCGAATAATTGTGCAAAACACCGTCAAAAAAGGTAAAAAGTCGGCGGTATGACGCAAGTATACTGTTACTAATAACAGTTGATTATCGGCCGCCGATTTAGTATCATTTTCAAGGATAATAATGGTAATTCGCGGAATATGTTTATACCCGCCGGGAGATAATAAAAACGGGAGTGAAGTAGACCCATGTATAAGATCTTACGGAAGAAGGTACTGAATTCCACCGTGACCCAAATGGAGATAGAGGCGCCTTTGGTCGCGAAAAAAGCAAAGCCGGGCCAATTCATCATCCTGCGAGTGGACGAGGACGGAGAACGCATCCCGCTGACCGTTGCGGGCGCAGATCCCGGGGAAGGCTCCGTTAAGATCATTTTCCAGGTCGTCGGCTCTACCACCGAAATGCTCAACCGCAGGCGGCAGGGCGAGTATATCCGGGACTTTGTCGGACCGCTCGGCGTTGCCACGAATACCGAGGGCATAAAAAAGGTCTGCATCGTCGGCGGCGGCGTCGGCTGCGCGATCGCGCTGCCCGTGGCCGGTGAATTTCACCGCATCGGCGCGGACGTAACGAGCATCATCGGCTTCCGCAGCAAGGATCTGCTGATACTCGAGGATGAATTCCGGGCCTGCTCGGACAGGCTGACCGTAATGACGGACGACGGCTCCTATGCCCGCAAGGGCAACGTCACCGTGCCCCTTACCGAAATGCTCGAGGCGGGCGAAAGGTTCGATATGATCATCACCATAGGTCCGCTGATCATGATGAAATACGTCACCTTGGCGGCAAAGCCCTTCGGCGTGCCGGTGACGGCCTCCATGAACCCCATAATGATAGACGGTACGGGCATGTGCGGCTGCTG
>DBWE01000209.1:15593-20789 GCA_002308315.1 Clostridiales bacterium UBA1246
CTGTTCAAAAACGCGTGAGGAGGGAGTTAAATAATGGCTATCATTCCGAAGAAACACGAGATGCCCGCGCAGGCTCCCGAAGAACGCGCGCATAATTTCAGGGAAGTGGCTCTGGGCTATTCCGAAGAGACCGCGCTGGCCGAGGCCGCGCGCTGTCTGAACTGCAAAACCATGCCGTGCGTATCCGGCTGCCCGGTCAACGTACGGATACCCGAATTCATATCGAAGATCAGAGAGCATGACTTTGAGGGCGCTTACGCCGTCATCAGCGAAAGCTCCTCCCTTCCGGCGGTATGCGGGCGCGTATGCCCCCAGGAAAACCAGTGCGAGCGCGTATGCACGCTGGCAAAGAAGTTCGAGCCCGTCGGCATCGGATACCTGGAGCGCTTTGCGGCCGACCGGCACAACGCCCACTCGTCGGAAAAGGCCCGGGCGCCCGAGAAAAACGGTCACCGCGCCGCGATAGTGGGCTCCGGTCCCAGCGGCATCGCCTGCGCGGGCGACCTGGCGAAAAAAGGCTACGACGTCACCGTATTCGAGGCCCTTCACACTGCCGGAGGCGTGCTGGTGTACGGCATACCCGAGTTCCGTCTGCCCAAGGCCATCGTTGCCCGGGAGATCGACACCCTCAGGGCGCTCGGAGTAAAGGTGGAGACGAACGTGGTCATCGGCAAGACGCTCACCGTCGACGAGCTGTTTGAAATGGGCTTTGAGGCCGTCTTCATCGGCTCCGGCGCCGGACTCCCCCGCTTTATGAACATCCCCGGCGAAAGCCTGAAGGGCGTGTACTCGGCAAACGAGTTCCTCACCCGTTCCAATCTCATGAAAGCCTATTCGGACGATCCCCGCACTCCGATCATGAAGGGCGGAAACGTGGCGGTCGTCGGCGGAGGAAACGTGGCGATGGACGCCGCGCGCACCGCTCTGCGTCTGGGCGCGGAGCACGTTTACGTCATATACCGCCGCTCCATGGACGAGCTGCCCGCCCGAAAGGAAGAAGTGGAGCACGCCGTTGAGGAGGGCATCGAATTTCTCCTGCTGTGCAGTCCCGTGGAGATCCTCGGATACGATAATGCGGACGATCCGCGGGATGAAAAGAACGGCTTCGTCTCCGCCGTCCGCTGTGTAAAGATGCAGCTCGGCGAGCCCGACGCCGACGGACGCCGCAGTCCCTCGCCCATACCGGGCAGCGAGTTCGAGCTGCCCGCGGACACCGTTATAATGTCCATCGGCACCGCTCCGAACCCGCTGATCAAAAACAGCACCAAGGGGCTGGAGGTAAACAAACACGGCGGCATAATCGTCAATGAAGACGGCCTGACCTCGCTCGAAGGAGTGTACGCCGGAGGCGACGCGGTCACCGGCGCCGCCACGGTCATATCCGCGATGGGAGCCGGAAAGATCGCCGCGAAGGCCATCGACGAATATCTGAGCAGGAAATAAAGGAAAAAACAAAAAAAGCAACCCCGCGGAGCCGCTTTTGCAGCTCCGCGGGGTTTTCGTTCAAACGTTCCAGCCGCTTATGAACAGCTCGGCTTTTTCCGCCTCGCAGCTCAGCAGGACTTCCGCGCTCTCTCCGGGCATGAGTGAAATAAAGTTGCCGTCCGAGAAGACCGGGAGCAGGGTCTTGCCTGTCTCCGGATCCCTGAGCCGCAGCTCGACCATTATCGCCGGCACGTCCGAGCGGTTCACGAGCGCCGCTCTGAAGCCGTTCTCCGTTTTTTCGAGGCTCGCATCGAGCCTTGTTTTTTTCAGGCTCCTCAGCGCCCGGTAATCCGTATGATTCCAGCCGTTCGTCCAGTAGAAGTTTACCGTGTCCCTTTCGCCCGGCTCCGAGACCGTGAGCCTTATAAAGCTGACCTCGTTCATCCAGCGCGGAGCCTCGGCTACATATTCCGCGCTGTCGGCGGGCATGTCTTTTTCGACGGTGCTGCTCTGCACGAGCTCCCCCGCCAGGCTGAACAGCTCCGTGCGCAGCGTCAGCCGTCTCGGCTTCGCCGTCGCGTTTACAAGCACTATCTCTTCTCTCAGCACGTCGTATATGGCGTTTACGGGGCGGCAGGCGTCCTTGCAGCCCTGATATCCGCCGTTTACGTCATAGCGGCTGTCATAGGTCTGCCNNTGCTGGGCCAGGCGGGATTGCTCATCCACATTATCATGCCCTGCGACCGGCCCGCGAACACGGCCTCGAACATGGCTTTATGATTTGAGTAATCGAACAGCTGCGCCGTTCTGACGAAATCCTCAAATCCGTCCCAGGCTCCGTAGCTTTCCTCCATCTGTCTCTGGTACTCTCCGGCTCTCTGCGCGCTGTCGCGGCAGAAATCGTGCAGGGCCCAGACCTCGTCTATGGGCCATTCGTGCTCCGGCGTGAGCATTTCCCTCATGCTTTCGAGGGACGGTATGTTTATCATGCCTCTTTCGCTGTGGAGAGTATGGTAGGTATGTCCGAAGTAATATTCCGGGCCGAGCGCGCCGTACGGGCCGAAGCCGCTGACGAGACCCACGGCCGAATGCGGGATATATACCCTCGTCCCGTCCTCCTCGCGGCAGAGCTTTTCCAGCGCCGCGTTCAGGCTCTCCGGAGGCATGCCCTCGTTGCGGCCGCAGTACAGCGCCACGCTGGGATGGCGGCGGTTTTTTCTCACCTTGCAGCAGGCGTTGCGCATGAACATATCCTCATCGTCCGGATCCGGTCCGTCGCAGGGATTTGCCAGCCAGAAATCGTCCCATACGAGTATGCCGTATCTGTCGCAGGCGTCGTAGAACGCCTCGTTGTTGGTCATGCCCACCCAGTTGCGTATCATCGTGAAATTAAGGTCTTTGTGGAACCGCACCCGCGTATCGTAGTCGCTCTCGGTGCAGGCGAGGTTTGCGTCGTCCATGCCCCAGTTGCCCCCGCGGCATATTATCCTCACGCCGTTGCAGTATATCTTCATGGGCCAGTCATTGCCGTAGCTGAGCTCTCTTACGCCGAAATCAAATTTGCGGGCGTCGCTCGCTTCTCCGTTTTCGTATGCCTCCAGCACGGCGGTATACAGATACTGCTCCCCGTAGGTGTTGGGCCACCAGAGCCTCGGCCCGGTCAGGGTCACCTCCGCCGCGACGGTCTTTTTTTCTCCCGCGCCGAGCGTGACCTCTTCGCTTTGGAAAACGGCGTCCGCGGGAGCTATCCTTCCGCGGAACGCGGCCTTTACTTCCCTGTCGGAGGTATTTCTCAGCTCGGTCTCCACCGTGAGGCGGGCGGCGGCTCCGCCGCGCTCCAGCTTCGTCTTGACCCAGGCGTTTTCCGCCAGGACCGCGCCGCGGCTGCGGGTAAAACGCACCTTTCCGTAAATGCCGACGTTGCGGCCGCGTATGGTGCTCACCCAGTCCCAGCCGGCGCTCGCGTGTATCGTGGGATTGTCCGCTCCCAGGGGACCTCCGTTGGGTCCGGAGGTTTCAAGCGTATGCACCTTGACCGGCCCGGGATTTGCGTTTTTATGTATCAGCACCGCCAGGGCGTTGCCCGTTTTCTTCACCCTGTCGGTGATATCGAACTGAGCCGTTATGAATGCGCCCTTTATATCGCCGAGCTTTTCTCCGTTCAGCCACACGTCCGCCTTCCAGTTGATCGCGTCGAAATTCAGCCACAGTCTGCCGCTGCCCTCCGGCTCGTCAAAGCGCATGCGGTACCAGTAATCGCAGTTGAAATAGCTGTCGGACACCTGAAACTGATCGTCGGCAACGTCGGGATCGAGCACGGCTCCCGCCCGCATCCAGCTGACGAGCGCAGTGCCCGGCACCTCCGCGGGCAGCCATCCCGAATCGTCAAAGGGGCCGCTCAGCTCTTCTCCCGAGGCCTTTACCTCCTCGGCCCTGGCAATGCGCCATGCGCCGCCGTTTTCATACGCTCTGCCGCCTTCGCCGAATATCTCCGCCTTTTCCATAACGATGGGACGGCCGCCCCGGGAATGCATGACAAGACGCACGTACCGCGCGCGGCAGTCAAGCCCGAATACGCTCTCCTTTTCTCCCGCGCAGCCCGTTTCCGCCTGCGGCAGCCATTTTTCGCCGTCGTCGGATACCTGTATCTGCAGCATGTCGGGGCTCTCCCGCCACGTCAGCACGGCCCTGCTCAGCCCGCAGCTTTCGCCCAGATCCACGGTCAGCCATTCGTTCTCGTTTCCCCCGCTTATCCAGCAGTATCCTTCGCTGCCAGAGGTCACAAGATGTCCGCAATGATCATAATCCGCCGCGCTCGAATGGCGCACGGCACGTCTCAGAGCCAAATCTCTCATCGCATTTTCTCCGTTTCCAAGTGATACATTCAGTTTACCCCAAAACGCCGAAAAAAACAACCGTCCGCCGGCTTTTGATATTTGACTTCCCGCCTCGGGAATGGTATTGTATATTTATGAATATTTCTATGGAGGTACATATTTAAATGGGTGATTATCTTAAAGGCAGAGTCGCCATAGTTACCGGCTCCGGCATGGGCATAGGCCGGGCTGTGGCGAAAGCGCTTGCCGCCGAGGGCTGCAAGGTCGTCACGAATAACCGCGCTCCCTGGGACGGCGTCATTCCCGTCGACGAGGAAAAGTTCTCCAGGCTTCCCAAAGACATGCAGGACTGGTGCATGACCGAGTACGCCAAGTATTACGGCGACGCCGAGCGCACCGCCAAGGAGATCCGCGACGCCGGCGGCGAGGCCGTCGCCTGCTTCGGCGACATCTCCGATTACGAAGCGGCCGGCAAGCTCTCCGAGACTGCCGTAAAAACCTACGGCAAGCTCGACATCGTTGTGAATATCGCTTCCGCCTTCGGCTTCAGCCCGGTCCAGGACATGCCGAAGAAAATGTGGGACAGAGTCAACACCGTCAAGCCCACCGGTCATTTTTACGTTATCCGTCAGGCCGTTCAGCACATGATCGACCAGGGCTGGGGCCGCATAGTGAACTGCGCCTCCCCCGCCTGGACCGGCGGAGACCTGCGCCAGAGCGAGTACTGCGCCGCCAACGCCGGCGTCGTCGGCATGACCTACGGCCTTGCCGCGGAGCTTAAGGAATACGGCATCACCGCCAATACCTTCGCCCCTGCCGCCAAGACCAGGGCGAGCGTAGATATGGAAATACACAACTTCCTCGAGGGCGACCGCAAGACCATATCCGGCGGCCCCGGGATCAGCTATGACGGCACCGCCGCTCCCGAGACCTT
>DBWE01000209.1:20869-22068 GCA_002308315.1 Clostridiales bacterium UBA1246
GAGGGCGCCATGTTCGCCGACGGCGATTCCTGGAGCCTCGACGAGGTCATCGGGAAATCCGAAAATCTTTTCAAGCCCATGCAGATGCCCGGCTTCGGGAAATAAAATCACAAAACGATCCGAGCGGCCGCCGAAAAATGCGGCCGCTCGGATATTATCTGCATCGGGCGTTTCATACGAGTCTGTTCGTGAGCGTTCCTATCCCCTCGATGGANNACCGATACCGTGTCTCCCTTTTTCAGCCATTCGCGGCTGCCCTTGGGCTTGCCGAGTATCACTCCGGCGGGCGTTCCCGTGAATATCAGATCCCACGGTTCGAGTCTGAAAAAGCGCGAGCACCAGCTCACTATCTCCGCGCAGGAGAACAGCATGTTTTCCGTGCTGTCGTCCTGGACCGTTTTCCCGTTCACGGCGCAGCTTATGCGGTGCGGCGCGTCGGGATCGAAGCTGTCCGCTTTCACGATACGCGGTCCAACCGGCGCGAAGTCCGGCAGCGCCTTGCCGGCCAGCCACTGATTTGACAGGAACTGACAGTCGCGGGCGCTCAGATCGTTGCCGCAGGTATAGCCGTAAACGTAGTCAAGCGCGTTTTTCTCCTCCACGTTGTAGGCCTGTCTGCCCATCACTATCACGAGCTCCGCCTCGTAATCGTAACAGCGGTGCCATTCGGGCAGATAAATGTCCGCCCCGTCGCACGTAAGACAGTCGTTGAACTTGCTGAACAGCACCGGATGCTCCGGTACCTCTCCCTTCGTCTCTTCGGCGTGGCTTTTGTAATTGAGCCCCACGCATATGATCTTCGTCGGCTCGCAAATGTTTTTCTTCATCCTTTTACCCTCCTCCATATCAGATAAGCTATCAGGGCCCACTGGACGATGCATATTGCCGGCAGTCCGTATCTGAACGCCTTGTGCTTCGTCTTGTGCCTGAATACGTTCATTCCCAGCCACGCTCCCGCGGCTCCGCCCAGGAGAGCAGCGGTAAAAATGCTTTTTTCCTTTACTCTCCACATGTTCTTTTTTGCTCTGCGCTTGTCAAGCCCCATTATAATAAAGCCTATGAGGTTGACGCAGAGCAGATAAAATGCGATAATGACAATAAGCTTGCGATCCATTCAGATCTTTTCTCCCGTACTTTGATCAAAAGGGGTGCCGAAATGGAAAACAGATTGGACTTCATCACCCGCCTGCGCGTCACGG
>DBWE01000209.1:22111-22964 GCA_002308315.1 Clostridiales bacterium UBA1246
GGCGTCGTGGAGCTGCATTCCCTCAACCGCGCCGCCAAACGCATGGGTATGGCTTACAGCAAGGCGTGGAAAAGCATACGCGATACCGAGTCTCACCTCGGCTTCGCCCTTCTGGAGCGTCAGGCGCAGCACGGCTCCGTGCTTACCGAAAACGGTGAAAAATTCCTCGAGGCCTTTCTCGCCGCCGAGCAGGCGGCCGACGCCGCCGCGCGGGAGGTTTTCAAAAGCCGCGGTTACTGAAGCCTTATCCTGAGCATGTCCCCTTCGCTCAGCTTCAGGGGAGAGCGCACGTATACCCTCTGCATCGGGTGTACGGCTTCCTCTGTCCGCTCCCCGTCTTCGTCTTCCATATACCGAAGCTCAAAGCTTTCTCCCAGGCTGTTCGGCGACAGCAGCTCCAGCCTCTGTCCCAGGCCGAAACGGTTTCTTTGCTCCAGCTCATACAGCTCTCCGCGCCGTCCTTCTTTCACGACGGCGGCAAAAATGCAGTCCTGCATATAGCCGTCGTGAGCGGGCGGCTCGTTTTTTATGCCGCCGTGATAAAAGCCCGTGGAATACTCCCTGTGGCTCGCGCACGACAGCTCTTTCATGAGCGTCTCTGTATCCGCGGTCCCGTCCAGAGCGTGTCTGTAAGCGTTGGTCACCGTGGCGACGTAATAGGGCGATTTCATCCGTCCCTCTATCTTGAAGGAGCATATCCCCGCGGCCTTCAGCTCGTCGATAAGCTCGAGAGCGCACAGATCGCGTGAGCTGAGTATCGCCGTGCCGCGCCCGTCTTCTTCTATTATTTCATAGTATTCTCCCGGGCGCTTTTCTTCCTCCAGACGGTAGTTCCATCTGCAGGGCTGCGCGC
>DBWE01000169.1 GCA_002308315.1 Clostridiales bacterium UBA1246
GCGCCGGCCTGGCCGGTAACGCCGCCGCCGGTGACCGTGGTCTCTATATCCACCTTGCCGAGGGTATCGGTGGTGACCAGGGGCTGACGGACTATGAGCTTAAGGGTCTCAAGGCCGAAATACTCGTCTATATCTCTGCCGTTGATGGTGATGCGTCCGGTGCCGTTCGGGAAGAGATGGACTCTCGCAACGGAGGACTTTCTGCGGCCGGTGCCGTACATGTATGCTTTCTTGCTGGTGTACATTTACTGTTCCTCCTTATTCCCAGATCTCGGGCTTCTGAGCGGCGTGCTTATGCTCGCTTCCGCTGTAGAGCTTCAGGCGCTTGAGCTGCTGTCTGCCGAGAGAGTTCTTTCCCAGCATACCCTTGACCGCCAGCTGCATGGCCAGCTCGGGGCGCTTTTCCATGAGCAGCTTGTACTGCGTCTCGTGCAGGCCCCCGGGATAGCCGGAGTGAGTGCGGTAATACTTCTGCTGAAGCTTGTTGCCCGTAAGCACTGCCTTGTCGGCGTTGATGACGATCACGAAATCTCCGCAGTCGACATGGGGCGTATACGTGGGCTTATGCTTGCCGCGAAGAAGGACCGCGGCGGTGGCGGCGGTGCGGCCGAGAGGCTTTCCCGCGGCGTCAAGGACATACCATTTTCTTTCAACGGTAGCCTTATTTGCCATATAAGTGGACATTCCCAAAACCTCCAAATAATCATGTCGGCGGTCCCGGTCTTTACGGCCGATCCGCTGAAAAACTTTGTAAAGCTTTATTTTTATACCATACGCTCTTTTTCTTGTCAACATCTTTTTTCGGTTATTATTTGATTGCTCCGTTTTTCTCGCTTATGCTCCTTATTGCTTCTGTTTTCTCGGTTTCAATTTTATTTTTCTTTTCCTGAGCGGCAGGGATACGGTCGCTCCGCCCGTTATTGACAGCCGAAGCAACATTTAATATAATAATTCAGTTATACGGCGCCGCACAAGGCGGGCGTCCGGGCACATCTGTTTTACGGAGCAGTTTATGGAACAGTTTACGGGTCTGATACGCCGCTGCGTTGAGGACTATGACATGATAAGCGACGGCGACCGTATCGCCGTCGGGCTTTCCGGGGGCAAGGACTCCGCCGCGCTTCTGTGCGCTCTGAGCTCGCTGAGGCGGTATTACCCCAAGCGTTTCGAGCTTGTCGGCGTCACCGTGGGCCTCGGCTTCGACGGCATGGATTTCACCCCGGTGAAGGAGCTGTGCGAGCGCCTCGAAGTGCCGTATTATTATCTGGACACTGATATACGCAGCGTGGTGTTCGATCAGCGCAGGGAAAAAAATCCCTGCTCCCTCTGCGTAAAAATGAGAAAGGGCGCGTTCAACGACAAGCTCAGAGAGCTCGGAGCGAACAAGGCCGCCCTCGGTCACCACATGGACGACGCCGTTGAGACCTTCCTCATGTCCCTTATTTACGAGGGCCGCATAAGCTGCTTTGAGCCCGTAACGCTAATGGACCGCAGCGGTATCACGCAGATAAGGCCGATGCTGTACGCGGAAGAAAAGCGCGTCACCTCGCTGGTGTCCCGCTACTCCCTGCCCGTGGTAAAGAGCACCTGTCCCATGGACAAGACCAGCAAGCGCGAGGCCGCGCGGGATATCATGTTTACTCTGAGCCGGGAACGAAAGGACTTCAAGATAAAGACCTTCCGCGCCATGCAGCGCCTGCCGCTGCGGGGCTGGGAGCCCGTAAAACGCGAAGGNNCGGACAAAGACCGTTGAAGAAGAATGATATCATCACCGCCGAGGCGGAGGGCTGCACCCGCGACGGAGCGGGCGTGGTCCGTCACGAGGGGCGCGCGGTATTCGTCAAGGGCGCTCTGCCCGGCGAGCTTTGCAGAATAAGGATAACCAAAGTGGGCTCGTCGGCGGTATACGGCCGCCTCGAGGAGCTCCTGCGCCCTTCTCCGGAGCGCACNNGAGCCCGACTGCCCGTATTACCCCGTATGCGGAGGCTGCGCTTTCCGCCACGCGTCCTATGAAGAGGAAAAGCGCATAAAGCTTATGGGCGTGAACGACGCGCTGGAGCGCATAGGCGGCCTCGAGCTCCGCGCCGACGGCATACTCGGCTCTGAAAACATACTCCGCTACCGCAGCAAGAGCATACTTGCCGCGGGCCGCGACAGCCGCGGCCGCGCCGTGACCGGCTTTTTCCGTCCGCGCAGCCACGACGTGATAAGCATAGACGGCTGCCTGCTGCAGAGCGCCGCCGCCGACAGGGCCGCGGCGGTACTGCGCGGCTGGATGGACGATCTGTCGGTACCGCACTATGACGAGCAAAGCGGCCGCGGTCTTATCCGCCATCTTTTTTCCCGCCTCGGAATGGTGTGNNGTGGTCAGCAGGGCCCGTCCCCGCGGGCTTGACGAGCTTGTACGCCGCCTGACCGGCGAAGTCGACGGTCTGCGCTCGGTGGTGCTGAACATCAATCCCTCCGAGGGCAACACCGTGCTTTCGGGCAGCTTTGAAACGCTTTGGGG
>DBWE01000156.1 GCA_002308315.1 Clostridiales bacterium UBA1246
TTCAAAAATGGTAAAATGCCTTTTATTAAGGAGGATACAGATTTGTCCGATATAAAGAACGTCAGCGAAGCCGAGCTCGGCCTGCAGCGCAGCGCGATGGAACGCATGCGCCGACGCAGTCTCTCCCTGCCGGTACAGCCGCTCGCCCTTGTGGACACCTNNCCTACGGCTGCCAGCAGAACGAGGCCGACAGCGAAAAGCTCCGCGGCATGCTCGCGGAGATGGGCTGGGGCTTTACCGACGATGAATACAAAGCAGACCTCATAGTAATAAACACCTGCGCCGTGCGCGAGCACGCGGAGCTTCGCGTGCTCGGGAACGTGGGCGCTCTGACGCATACGAAAAAGGCGAACGCCGAACAGAAGATCGTCCTTTGCGGCTGCATGGTGCAGCAGGAGCACAGGCTTGAAAAGATCAGACGCTCTTTCCCGTACGTCGATCTTGTTTTCGGTCCGCACGAGCTCTGGCGCTTCCCCGAGCTTCTGGAAAAGATGTACCTTCCTCACAAGGGCAGGATATTCGAGGCCCGGGACATTGACGGCGAACGCTATGAGGGCCTGCCGGTGCTCCGCGCCCCGGGCGTACGGGCCTGGCTGCCGATAATGAACGGCTGCAACAACTTCTGTTCATACTGCGTGGTCCCCTATGTGCGCGGGCGCGAGCGCAGCAGGGCGCCGGAGCAGGTCGTCGAAGAGGCCAGGGAGGTCATCGCCTCCGGGCACAGGGAAATATACCTTCTCGGCCAGAACGTCAATTCCTACGGCCGGGATCTCGGCGGCGAAACGGACTTTTCCGCTCTGCTCCGCGAGCTCAACGCCCTGGACGGCGACTTTATCATCCGCTTCATGACCAGTCATCCCAAGGACGCCTCCGACCGTCTGTTTGAGACCATGGCGGAATGCGAAAAGGTCGAAAGACATATCCATCTGCCTTTCCAGTCCGGCAGCGACAGGGTCCTGCGGGCGATGAACCGCAATTACACGTCGGAGCATTATTATTCGCTCATCGAAAAAGCCCGCAGTCTCATGCCCGACATCGCCGTTACGAGCGACGTGATCGTCGGCTTCCCGGGCGAGACCGAGGAGGAGTTCGAGGATACGCTCCGTCTTGTGGAAAGGGTGCGCTTCGATATGCTGTTCACCTTCATATATTCTCCGCGCGTAGGCACTCCCGCGGCAGAAATGCCCGACCCGTACACCCGCGAGGAAAAGCAGCTGCGCTTTGACAGGCTGCTTGAACTGCAGAACGGCATTTCCGAGCAGCGTCAGGCGGAGCTTGTCGGAAAGACCGTGCGCGTGCTTATCGACGGTGTCGGAGAAGGCTCCCTCACCGCCCGTACCTCCTGCAGCCGCCTTGTCCACGTTCAGGGGGGCTCGTCTCTCGTCGGACGGTTTGAAAACGTCCTCATCACCGAAAGCAATTCCTGGAGCCTTAAAGGCGAATTAACCTGACGGAGGTGATCTTCATTGGCCGAAGGTACGCCCATGATGATCCAGTACCATAAGATCAAGGACAAGCTGCCGGACTGCATCCTTTTCTTCCGTCTCGGCGACTTTTACGAAATGTTCAACGAGGACGCCGTTATCGCCGCCCGCGAGCTTGATCTTGCCCTTACCACCCGCGACCGTTCCCGTCCTCCCGAGGAGCAGACCCCCATGTGCGGCGTTCCCTACCACGCTTATGAAAGCTACGTCGCCCGGCTGCTCTCCAAGGGCTACAAGGTCGCCGTATGCGAGCAGCTGGAGGATCCGGCTCTCGCCAGGGGCCTTGTTGACAGGGACGTTATCAGGATAATCACTCCCGGCACCGTGATAGAACACTCCATGCTCGAGGAAAACCGTCCCAACTATATTTCCTCGGTATTTCTCTCCGACGACGCCGGCGCGGTCTGTTTTGCCGACATTTCCACCGGCGAATTCCTTGCCGCGGAGTTCCAGGGCAGGGACTGCTCCGGACATATCGCGAACGAGCTCGTGCGCTACTCTCCGTCCGAGGTACTTCTCAGCGATCCCGCCGCGTCCGATCCCGGCATATCCCTGCTTCTGAGGGAACGCATGAACTGCATGTGCCACGGCGGACAGGGGTATTTTGAGCAAAGCGCCGGAGGCGAATACTTCAGGGAGCATTTTTCTTCTCTCGACCCGGCCTCCGTCAGCCCCGGCGTCGTGTCCGCGGCCGGGGCGCTGCTGAGCTACCTGCACGAAACGCAGAAGACCTCCCTCGGACACATCGACGCTCTCACGCTGTATTCCTCCGGGCGCTACATGGAGCTTGACTGGCAGACGCGCCGCAATCTCGAGCTGACCGAAACGATGCGCTCTCAGGACAAAAAGGGCAGTCTGCTGTGGGTGCTGGACAAAACGCGCACCTCCATGGGCGGACGCCTGCTGCGCTCGATGATAGAAAAGCCCCTGCTCTCCCCCGCCGTCATCAAGCAGCGGCTCAACGCCGTGGCGGAGCTTGCCGACGGCACGGTGCTGCGCGGCGAGCTGCGCGACGCGCTGAAGAACATAGACGACGTCGAGAGGCTCACCGGGCGCATAGTATACGGCAATTCCAACGCCCGCGACCTTGCCGCGCTCGCCTCCTCGGCCGCCGAGCTGCCCCGGATCAAGGCCCTGCTCGCGCCGGTGAAATGCGCCCTGCTGCAAAAAACGGCCGCTTTTGACGAGCTTGCCGAGGTCCGCACCCTCATTGAGGCCGCCATAGGCGACGATCCCCCCTTCTCCGTTCGCGAGGGCGGCATGGTCCGGCCCGGCTACTCCGACGAGGTGGACCGTCTGCGCGGGCTTACGGAAAACGCCCGCGGAGCGGTCGCGTCCATAGAGAGCGCGGAGCGGGAGCGTACGGGCATAAAAAAGCTGCGCATAGGCTACAACAAGGTATTCGGCTACTATATAGAGATACCGCGCAGCCAGAGCGAAGCGGTGCCGGATAATTACATACGCCGCCAGACCCTCGTAAACTGCGAGCGTTTCATAACCGAAGAGCTCAAAGATCTCGAATCCCAGCTGCTCACGGCCCACGACAGGCTCACGCAGCTTGAATACCAGATATTCAAGGAGCTGACCGACGCGGTATCGGCCATGGCCTCCGTTATCAGGCAGACCGCCGCCGATATCGCCCTGCTCGACGCTCTGTGCTCCCTTGCCGAAACGGCGGTCAAAAACGGCTACTGCATGCCGGAGGTGGACGTATCCGGCGTGATCGACATAAGGGAGGGCCGCCACCCCGTTGTGGAACGCGCCCAGCGCGATACCCTATTCGTTCCCAACGACACCGTCATGGACGTGGGGGAAAACCGCGTCGCCATCATTACCGGCCCGAACATGGCCGGCAAATCCACTTACATGCGCCAGACCGCGCTCATCGTCCTCATGGCTCAGATAGGCTCCTTCGTACCCGCCCGCAGCGCGCGCATAGGCATAGCCGACAGGATCTTTACCCGCATCGGCGCC
>DBWE01000084.1:0-1363 GCA_002308315.1 Clostridiales bacterium UBA1246
CCATGCCGTCCTCGATGGAGATGATGGGATACTTTTCGGCGAAGCCCACGTACATATCCACCATTTCGCGGCGGCTCATCACCGTGCCGCGCTTGGGCAGATGATAGCAGCCGTCGGCCTTGTCGAACCAGTCGGACACCGCGCCGTCGATGGCGAGCATGAAATCGTCGTAGGGCTTGTAGCCGGCCTTCTCTATTGCCGCGACCAGAGCCTTGAGAGCGTCCTCGTCGCTGTCGAGATTGGGAGCGTAGCCGCCCTCGTCGCCCACGCCGGAGGCGGGCACTACCTTTTTCAGCGTATGGAAGACCTCGGCGCACATGCGCAGGGCTTCTCTCCAGCTTTTCGCGCCGACGGGCATTATCATGAATTCCTGGATATCCACGTTGCTTCCGGTAGCGTGTGCGCCGCCGTTGAGCACGTTCATCATGGGCACGGGCAGGGTCCGCGCGTTCACTCCGCCTATATAGTTGTAAAGAGGCAGCTCCAGAGACGCGGCGGCGGCCTTGGCGCAGGCCAGGGACACGCCGAGTATCGCGTTGGCGCCGAAGCGGGATTTGTTGGCGGTGCCGTCCAGCTCGCACAGCAGGCTGTCGATGGCGGGCTGCTCGGCGGCGTTGAGCCCGATGATCGCGTCGGCTATCTCGCCGTTTACCGCCTCCACGGCCCGGAGCACGCCCTTGCCGAGATAGCGGCTCTTGTCGCCGTCGCGCTTTTCACAGGCCTCGTAAACGCCGGTGGAGGCTCCGGAGGGCACGGCGGCGCGGCCCATGGAGCCGTCGTCGAGCCAGACCTCGACCTCAACGGTGGGGTTGCCGCGGGAGTCGAGTATCTCGCGCCCGAGAACGTCGGTTATTTCCAGAAATCTGCTCATGTCGTTATACCTCTCTTATTATATGATCAGGCTGACGCCCGACATCTCCGTCGGTTTTTCCAGCCCCATGAGATACAGTATCGTAGGCGCGATATCGCACAGGCGTCCGTCGCGCAGGCCCACGTCCGCGCCGCGGATAATGAAGGGGACCTTGTTGGTGGTATGTGCGGTATGCGGGGTATTGTCGTCGGCGAGCATCTGCTCGGCGTTGCCGTGGTCGGCGGTGATGATCGCGATGCCGCCCATTTCCTCGACGGCGGCCACGGTCATGCCCACGCATTTGTCAACGGTCTCCACGGCCTTTATAACCGCCTCCCATACGCCGGTGTGGCCGACCATGTCGCAGTTGGCGTAGTTGACCACGATAAGATCGTACTTCCCGCTCCTTATGCGCGAGCATACCTCGGCGCAGACCTCGTTTGCCCGCATCTCGGGTATCAGGTCGTAGGTCTCGTATTCCTTGGGCGAGGGGATGAGCACTCTGTCCTCGCC
>DBWE01000084.1:1421-4689 GCA_002308315.1 Clostridiales bacterium UBA1246
GCTATCCTCAGCTGGGTCATGCCCATGCCGCTGAGATATTCGCCCAGAGTATTTTCGGGAAACTCGGGCGGGAAGGCCACGCTTACGTTGGGGATATCCTCGGCGTACTGCGTAAGGCATACGAAGTCGACGGGGAAAAAGCCGTTTTTGCGCTCGAAGCCGTCGAAATCCGGCGTGACGAAGGCGCGGGTCAGCTCTCTGGCGCGGTCGGGACGGAAGTTCATGAAGAACACGGTGTCGCCCGGCTTCACGACGCCCTCGCGGTCGCAAATTACGGGCTCTATGAATTCGTCGGTCACGCCGGCGGCGTAGGAATTTTCCACGGCCTTGACGGGATCGGGCTCGAATACGCCCTCGCCGAGGACGATGTTGTTATAGGCCTTTTCCACGCGGTTCCAGCGCTTGTCCCTGTCCATGGCGTAAAAGCGGCCCTCCACGGTCGCCACCGCGCCGAGGCCGATCTCACGGCACTTGTCGAGGCACAGGCGCATGTAGCCCTTTCCGGAGGTGGGGGAAGAATCCCGCCCGTCGGTAAAGCAGTGTATCCATGCCGTCTTCACGCCCCGGGCCTTAAGCAGCTTCAGAAGGGCCCAGACGTGGCCTATATCGCTGTGCACGCCCGCGTCCGACAGCAGCACGAAGATATGCGCCCTGCCCCGGCAGCCGTCGGCGGCCGCGGTAAGAACGGGATTTTCGAAAAAGCTTCCGTCGGCTACGGAATTGCTTATGCGCAGCAGGCTCTGATATACCACGCGCCCCGCGCCGATATTGGTGTGGCCGACCTCGCTGTTGCCCATGGTGCCCTCGGGCAGGCCGACATGGGTGCCGGAGGCCTCGAGAGTGCTGTGGGGGCAGCCGCGCCACAGAGAGTCGAAATTCGGGGTGGCCGCGGCTCTGACCGCGTTGCCGCGGCCGCTGTCCGACAGGCCGAAGCCGTCCATTATTATAAGCGTTACGGGTGTTTTCATTGCTCAGCAGCTCTCACTATCTCATAAAAATCTTTTGCGTTCAGGGACGCGCCGCCTATCAGCCCGCCGTCTATATCCGGCCGGGCGAGAAGCTCCGCGGCGTTCGACGGCTTCATCGAACCGCCGTACAGCACGGACGTTCCCCGCGCCGCCGCGGCGCCGAACATATCGCGAAGGGTAAGGCGTATATCACGGCACATTTCCTCCGCCTGAAGGGGAGAGGCGGTGTTGCCGGTGCCGATGGCCCAGACGGGCTCGTAAGCAATAACGGTGTTTTTCAGCTGCGGAAGGTCGAGGCCGTAAAGGGCCTCCCTGAGCTGCCGGCGCACCACGTCGAACTCGGCGCCCTTTTCCCGCTGCGCCGCCCGCTCGCCCACGCATACTATCGCCCGCAGCCCGTGCCGAAGGGCGGTTTTCAGCTTGCGGCCGACAAGCGCGTCGTCCTCGCCGTGGTATTCCCGGCGTTCGCTGTGGCCGATGATGACGTATTTTGCTCCGGCGGCCGCGAGCTGCGACGCGGAGACCTCGCCGGTGCGCGCGCCGTTGTCCGCCTCGCTCACGTCCTGAGCGCCCACGGCGACAGGACTGCCGCGGAATACCTCCGCCGCGGCGGGGATCATAAGAAAGGGCGTGCATACGACGATCTCACAGGGGGGCTTTTTGCCCGCAAGAGCGAGCAGCGCCTCGCCGTAAGGGCGCACGTCGGAAACGTCCCTGTTCATTTTCCAGTTTCCGGCGATTATCGTTTTCCTGTACCGTCTGTTCATGCGCTTACCGGTCCTCCAGACAGGCTATGCCCGGCAGCTCCTTTCCCTCCATGAACTCGAGGGAGGCGCCTCCGCCGGTGGAGATATGGGTCATGCGTCCGGCGAGACCGAGCTTCTGTACGGCCGCAACGCTGTCGCCCCCGCCTATCACGGTGGTCCCGCCGCAGCGGGCCATGGCCTCGGCGACGGCCTCGGTGCCCGCGGCGAACGCGGGCTGCTCGAACACGCCCATGGGGCCGTTCCAGATCACGGTGCCGGAGCTCTCGATCTCCGCGGCGAAAAGCCTGCGGGTCTGCTCGCCTATATCCAGCCCCATCATATCCTCGGGGATGCGGTCCGCCGGGCAGCTCACGCCCTCGGCGGAGTCGATTGAGGGCGCCGCGACGGCGTCCGTCGGCAGCAGGAGCTTCACTCCGTTTTTCTTCGCCTTTTCCACCATGGCGGCGACGTAAGCGAGCTTTTCCCCGTCGAGCAGCGACTTGCCTATCTCGCCGCCCAGGGCCTTGATGAAGGTGAAGGCCATTCCGCCGCCGATGAGAAGCACGTCGGCCTTGTCGAGAAGATTGTCTATCACGGCGAGCTTGTCGGCCACCTTGGCTCCGCCGAGCACCGCCGTCATGGGACGGGCGGGAGCCTCAAGAGCGCCGCCGATGGCGCTGAGCTCCTTCTCGATGAGGAAGCCGCAGCAGGAGGGAAGAAAAGCCGCGACTCCCGCCGTGGAGGCGTGGGCCCTGTGCACGGTCCCGAAAGCGTCGGATACATACAGATCGGCCATGGAAGCAAGCTCGGATGCGAAGGCGGGGTCGTTCTTTTCCTCTGCCGCGTGGAAACGGAGATTTTCCAGCAGCAGGACCTCGCCGGGCTTCAGAGCCGCAGCCATGGCCGCTGTCTCGGCGCCTATGCAGTCGGGCGCCATTTTAACGCTTCGCCCCAGCAGCTCGCCCAAACGGACGGCTACGGGAGCAAGAGAAAGCTCGGGCTTAACTTCCCCCTTGGGGCGTCCGAGATGAGAACAAATTACGGCGCTGCCGCCGTTGTCAAGGATATATCTGACGGTAGGCAGCGCGGCGGTGATCCTGGTGTCGTCGGAGATCCGACCGTCCTTCATGGGAACGTTGAAATCACAGCGCAGAAGGACTTTTTTGCCCTTCAGGTCCATGTCCCTGACGGTCTTTTTGTTGCAGTTCAAAGCAAAAACCCCCTTTATTTAAGCCCGGCAAAACCGAGCTGTCTCAGTGCCTCATAGCACATGACTGCCACGGAATTTCCGAGATTCATGCTCCTGGCGTCGCTGATCATGGGAATGCGGAGGCAGCGGTCGCTGTATTTTTCGCGCAGCCATTGGGGAAGCCCCGCCGTCTCCTTGCCGAAGAGGATATAGCATTCGTCGCTGAAGCGCACGTCGGTATAGCGGTTGGCCGCCTTGGTGCTCGTCAGCCATATGTCCGCGTCGCCGACGAGCTGAAAAAAGCTGTCGAGAGAATCGTATACGCGTATATCGAGCAGGTGCCAGTAATCCAGCCCCGCGCGCTT